>NZ_KV817984.1:0-262 GCF_001814825.1 Corynebacterium sp. HMSC071B10
CTCGCGTTGCTTCGCAGCGAAGAAGGCTGTTGCTTTTGACAAAAACTCGTTATCCATCTTGGCTTCAGCCAGCTCCCGGCGCAGACGAGCATTCTCAGCACGAAGATCAGCCTCGCTCATCCCGTCTGATGCTCCCCGGCGCTCACGCTCGAGTTTGACCCACCGGCCTAAAAGCCCGGCGGAAACACCGATCTCCTTAGCCACATGAGCAATCGGGCGCTGCGACTCTATTACCAGGTTCGCGGCTTCACGCCGATACTCC
>NZ_KV817985.1:0-4091 GCF_001814825.1 Corynebacterium sp. HMSC071B10
GGTGACAAGTCCGCCAGCACCGAAGGGGACAGCGATACACCTGAGAACGGTGACGGCGACACGCCTGAGAGCACCGAGGGCAGTAAGCCGAAGCGGCATCTAGAAGTTGTACCCGACTAACCCTTTAGCCGTACACGCAATCACCTCATGTGTGTACGGCCACGCGGCGTGACGACGTACAGCCGTCACGTTTGATGTCGCCACACACCCCGCTCGCAAGGGCGGGGTTTTCGCGTGTGTGCGGGTGGCTGCGGCACCGCTACACGTGACACTGTCACGATGCTTGCGCCGGTATCGGCGACGGGGCATATACACGTCTGCCCCGTCGCCTGGATCATCCGCCACATGGCTGGCGGTATGTCGCGCTGCTGTTATGCGCGGTTCTGGCCGGCATAGTCTTGTGTGGACTTGAAATATGCCGAAGACGGGGCCGTGGGTGCAGCAAAGACAGCAGCGTGGACAGAGCAGATTTCAGCAGCTGTGCTGCTGAAGATGCAACCGCGACGGCAGATGGTATGCGGCGCATGCCGCATAATGGACGCGTCGTGAGATACGCCAATATCCATCTCGGCAGGCTTGCCGTGATGGAGCGTTTCGTGATGACCCAAACACGACACATCGATGCTGGCATATCCGAATGTATATCAACGGGATATATCGGATTGCCGGCAGTGTCGTGATGCAGAGCATGGGTCATCACACAAGGTGCAGCGCCAGCTGCACTATTGGGCACCTTGACCGGAGCGCAGCGGAGGGAAAGGTAGACCCAGCCAGACCGAGCGAGCGAGGTCTGAGTCTGGGGCTATAAGGGGCGGCGCGCCAGCGCCGGGCACCGGGTTATGCGAGCGCCAGCGAGTAGTAATACCCGGTGCAGTGCCTCGGCTATGCCGAGCGCCGGAGCGCAGCGGAGGCGTCGCACCCCCTTATGCCCTTTTCCCCCTTCTACCCCTATAACGACAAACATATAGGGGTTTTGACACAGAAGGGGGCTGCGACCTGCGTGTTTCGGGTCTTTACGTGGTCTTCGACCCTTACCCGAAACGGCCCGTTGATGCGCGAAGCGCACATGGTGCCTATGCAAAACCTGCAGGTCGCCACGCTGTGCGCACCACGTGTGGCGTCAGCCACTGTATGTCGGTCTTAAAGTAAGGGCCGATGACGGGTGGAAACGCCGCTTGCGGCGTCTTCCCGCGTCATCGAGACACCTGCAGCGAGCTTGCGAGCGCAAGGTGTCTAACCGAACGGCAAGACCGACATCGTCTAAGTGGTGCGCACAGCCACACCCTGCACCGTGACACCGCCGTCAGGCGGTCATTGCAGGGTGGTGAAAATCCCGCAGCGAGCTATCCGCCGCAAGGCGGTGTTGATGCTGCTGCGGGGGTTGAGACACGGGCCTGAAGTAACACACTCCATATCGGCCCGTACAACAAGCACACTATCGGTGCAGACGTATCACGCTCGCGGCGGACATATGCGCGACAGCGCATGTGAGATACACCGCCAGCGACGTGTGTTTCGCAGCGCCCGCGCTGCAGCAGATCCAGCGGCAGCTGCTGACACAAATTCATAGCGCCGCGACTCGATTGGTTCATCTTTGTGGCAGCGGCTGTACGGCCCTGTGGCGGCCGTAGACGCCTCGGATGGACGGAGTGCGCGTGCAGAAGAACAGTTTCGAGACGTCGCTGTTCGTCGTGTATCCGCCGAAGTCGATGTGCAAGGAGATCCCCGACTACTACACCAGTGAGGTGGACGGGCGCGAAGTGAAACGTCCGCGCTATGTCGCCCGCGACTACGAAGAAGCAAAGAAGTACCCCGAAGAGTCAATGCGTTGGCTCGCCGAGAACTTCATTCCCGGCGGCATCGACGCAGTCGCCGGCGGGGACATGAACTTCGACGAATCGACGCCACACATCCAGTTTCAGGCGGACACCCTCTCTCCCCCCCATCCGGACAAGCCCGGTACGCTGCGTTGCCGCCCTGGCATCGCGTACAACACAGACCCCACGGTGCGGTACAAAGACGACCCGAAGAAGGGCAAGCAGATATCGGGCCAACAGAAGTTCATCGATGCACAGCGAGGGCTTCGTGAACACATGCACTCGTTGGGTTATCCGGTCGAGCTGGAAGTCTCTGAACGACACGACGAGTCGCTGAACCTCGACCGCTACACCGAGCAGTAAGACCGAGAGCGGGATCTCAAGAACCGCGAACGTGAAGTGGAAGTCAAGAAGCGCTCCGTGCAGCGCGACATGGACGCGATCGAGCGTGATCGCGAGCAGGCAGCAAAAGAACTCAAGCAGGCCCAAGAAGCCAACGAGAAAGCGCAAAGTGTGCTGCAGCACGCCGAAGAACAGGCCCGCGCTGTTGCTGAGCGCGTACTTCGTGAATCACGCGAGAAAGCCGACCAGGACGCCGAACAGACCATGGGCCTTGCCGAAGCGCAAGCAGACGAGCTGCTCGAACGAGCCGAAGAGACTGCACGGGCCAAGGCGAGCGCGATTACAGCCACGGCCCGCAACGAAGCGGAGTCGATAACTCGCAAGGCCGACGAGGCCCATAAGCAGGCTGAGCGCGACGCCGAGACGATCCGCAACAAAGCACGAGATGAAGCCACGAGCGTCCGCGACGAGGCCACACGCGACGCTGCAGTAACGCGCAAGGATGCTCACGATGAGGCTGATCAGATCCGCCGCAACGCGCACGCGGATGCCGAAGACGAAGCCGCCATCATCATCGAAGAAGCGGTGAAGTCAGGACAGCAGTTGGAGCACTTGGATAAGAAGTTCCTGGTGCAAGAACTGCATCGTAGCCCGGAGCTGCTTGAGCGTTACACGCTGTTCAGGGAGTCGCAGACCTCAGGCAAGAAGGACGGGGCGCAGCAGCGCGCACGTGAGCGCATTGAGAAGCGCCGCCAGCAGCAACAGCAGCAGCGTGACCACGACGGCGGCATGGAGCTGTAGGGGCGCTCTCCCCTGCCCTGTACGGCCTTCTGAGGGCCGTATAGGGTGCCGTCGGCGTCCGTCGGTCATCGGCGGCGGGCAAACCGCTGAGATTCGGCGAAAAGCGAAGAAATCTCGGCTAGGCGGGGCCAGTGTCACTACGTTGCGCAGTGAATTGGCCTGTTAAGTGGCGGAGATAGTGCGCAGTACGTCGGTGTGTACGGCGGCGCATGTGCTGCGCAGAAGAGACGCCCGCAAAAGGGCCGGCAGAATGTCGTTGTCATTCTGTTGCGCAGTAAAGGTGTCAATAGAATGGCGAGCCACTTTATTGCCCGATTCACATGTCATTAAAGTGACAGGGCATTTGATTGCGCAGTAAACGTGTCGATGAAATGGGTGCCCAATACACAGTGCAACCTACGTGTTAATGAAATGTCGCGTCCACTACATAGTGCAGTGAATTGCGCAGCAGAAACGCCAGTAAAAGCACCGCTGCACTGCACTGTAAAACAGCACGGGTGATGTGCAACAAAGCGGCGTGTGAAATGCACCGTGAAATGTCAGTGCACCTAGAGCTGCACCACCGCTATTCCCCTACGACGTCCGAACGGCGCCTTGGTGCTGTTGCAAACTTCAGGCGGAGAGCCGTGACGACCCAGTCTTCATCCTCTGATGCTCGCTGCGGGTCGGCGTTCTCAGGCAGCCTCGAACACCCGGCTGACGATCACCGCATCCGGGTTCGGTTGCTCGTAGGCAAACATCGCGCCCTGGCCTTTCCGTAATGAGTGCATCGCTTCCATCCCTTTCAACGTCCGGTACGCCGAGGTCCGGTTTTTGAACGCTACCTTCGGCCCCAGGATTCCTTTAAGTCGGCCATGATCTCCCTCGATAACGTTGTTCAGGTATTTCACCTGCCGGTGCTCCACCGTCTGAGGGCAGATTCCCTCCGCCTTCAGCTCGGATATTGCCTTGGCCAGAGCTGGTGCCTTGTCGGTGTTGATGACCCGCGGGAACCCGGTTATCGTGTTCGACCTCAGGGTCTTGGCCAGGAAACGCTTCGCTGCGGCGACATTACGCTTTGGGGACAGGTAAAAATCCAGGGTATGCCCACCCGCGGTGATGGCCCGATAGAGGTAGCACCACTTTCCCCCG
>NZ_KV817985.1:4191-5555 GCF_001814825.1 Corynebacterium sp. HMSC071B10
CCACCCGCCAGGACCGGGCCTGCCAATCCGGGACTTGTCGGTACCACCGGGTCTGCTTGTCCAGCTCAGGAGCATATTTCTGGACCCAGCGGTAGATGGTGCTCTGATCGACCGGTACGCCGCGTTCGGTCATCATTTCTTCCAGATCGCGGTAGCTGAGCCCGTAGCGGCAGTACCACCGGACCGCCCACAGGATGATTTCACGGGGAAATGACGACCGGAGAAGATGCCCATGGCTGTGATTATTTCACGCAGATCTTCCTATCGCCCGAACTTTGCAACAGCACCAGCGGAAACGGGGTTCTCGCGGGCCACGGTCGCACGTCACGTCGCCGCCCTTAAAGGGGCGGGTGAATGGCCCGAGCTGTAGGGGTCTCACACCGTAAGCAATATACGGTTCCCCTGCCCATTACGGCAGTGAAGAATGAGAGAACCCGGGTGAAGCAAGGTTCTCAGATAGCGGAAGACCCCGGGGAGCAGGGGGGATTGCTCGACCCAGGGCCTTCGGACGCCTGCGGAGCAGGAACCCACCCCAGCGTCATCACGAAAATATCATTTGTACAAGCAGTGTGCAGGTCTTACGCGTTAGGGATGACTACTACGTCAGTCAATTTGTCGATTTTGCTGATGAGCTCTTCCTCAATTGTGTAGATCTGGCGGTACCTTTTTGCGAGAGCCTTTTGGCGGTCCAGGAGGTGTGCCCAATTGGATTACAAGTACCTACACACTTGATCGGTGCTGCACGTTTCAGGGTCCGGGTGTGCGGCGTCCTGTCTGAGGTCCGCGATAGTGTCGCGCAGCACGGAGAGCTGCGCGATCTGCTGCTCGATCTCAGCGAGGCGCACGTCAAGCAGGTCGCGCACGTGCTCGCAGGGCGCATGGCCGCCGTCGCGGATGTCGAGGATCTGGCGGATCTGGGCGAGGGTCAGCCCGGCGGCCTGGCCCCGGTGGATGAACCCGACCCGACCCACGGCATCCTGGGCGTAGTCCCGATAGCCGGAGGCCAATCGCTCGGCCGGAGGGAGCAGCCCCGACTCCTCGTAGAACCGAAGGGTCCTGGTCGTGGTTCCGGTTGCTTCCGCAAGCTGTCCGATCCTCATGTTCGCCGATTCCCCTTCCAATGGCCACCACACTTGACCTTCCATTGTACTGGAAGGTTCACAATGGTTCCATAGGAACTCTTGAACCACAGGGAAGAGACATCTGGAATGACAAACGAAAAGTTCGATCTGGCGATTATTGGTTCCGGCGGCGGAGCGTTTGCGGCCGCGATCCGGGCCACCGGGCTGGGCAAGCGCGTCGTGATGGTGGAGCGCGGCACCGTGGGCGGGACATGCGTGAACACGGGCTGCGTCCCGTCGAAG
>NZ_KV817985.1:5655-14199 GCF_001814825.1 Corynebacterium sp. HMSC071B10
AACACGGGCTGCGTCCCGTCGAAGGCGCTCCTGGCTGCCGCGGAGGCCCGCCACGTGGCGTTGGATTCGGCCCGCTTCCCTGGGGTGGCGGCCTCGGCGGGCCCGGTGGACATGCCGGCCCTGATTCAGGGCAAGGCCGCGCTGGTTGAAAGCATGCGCACGGAGAAGTACGTCGATCTGGCCGCGGACTACGGGTGGACGATGATCTCGGGGGACGCGTCGTTCACCGGAACCCAGGACGCACCGCTGCTCCGGGTGATCTCCCCGGATGGTGCAGTGAGAACGATCGAGGCCGGGCACTACCTCGTGGCCACTGGCTCCGCACCCTACGTGCCCCCCGTTCCCGGACTGGTCGAGGCCGGGTACCTGACCTCGACGACGGCGATGGAACTGGACGAGGTGCCCGAATCAATGCTGATCCTGGGCGGAGGCTATGTTGCCCTGGAGATGGCACAGCTTTTCTCCCGGCTGGGCTCCCGGGTGACCATGCTGGTCCGTTCCCGGTTGGCCTCGCAGGAGGAACCGGAGGCATCCAAGGCGTTGGCGGGGGTGTTCGCCGACGAGGGGATCCGGGTGGTCCGGCGGGCCATGGCCGACTCCGTGGCCTCCGGCCCGGACGGGGTCTCGGTGACGGCAAACGTGGCCGGGGGCGAGGAGGTGTTCCGCGCTTCCCACATCCTCGTGGCACTGGGCCGCCGCCCGGTGACCGAGGGACTGGACCTTGACGCCGTCGGGGTGAAGACCGGCGCATCCGGCGAGATCGTGGTCGATTCCCGCCTGGCCACGTCCAACCCGCGGGTTTGGGCCGCCGGGGACGCGACCGGCCATCGGGAGTTCGTTTACGTCGCAGCGGCCCACGGCGCCCTGGCCGTGGACAATGCGTTCACCGATGCCCTGGCCGAGGTCGACTACCGGCACCTGCCCCGGGTCACCTTCACCAGTCCCGCCATCGGGGCGGTCGGGATGACGGAAAAGGAAGCTGTCGCCGCCGGGATCAGCTGCGAGTGCGGGGTCCTCCCCCTGGAGTACGTGCCGCGAGCCGTGGTCAACCGCGACACCCGCGGCTTCATCAAGGTTGTCGCGGACCGCGACACCGGACGGATCCTGGGCCTCTCCGCGGTGGCCAAGGACGCCGGGGAAATCGCCGCCGCCGGCGTCTACATCCTCGAAGCGGGCATGACCACCGCGCAGGTCGCCGCCGCCTGGAGCCCCTACCTGACGATGGCCGAGGGCATCAGAATCGCCGCCAAGGCCTTCACCACCGACGTCTCCAAGCTCTCCTGCTGCGCCTGAGCTGCAGCCCCCACTACCGAAGCAAAGGAATGCCATGACCGCCACCGACCAGGCCCTCACCTATCTGTTGTCCCCCGCGCGCTCCGGAATAGACCCGGACTTGTTCGTGCCGCTGCTGCGGCTCCTGGCCGAGGGCGAGCCCGTCACGGTCGCCGAACTGGCCACCGCCAGTGGCCGGAGCGAAGACACGGTCCGGCAGGGACTGGCCTCCGTCCCGGACACCGAGTACGACGACGAGGGCCGCATCATCGGCCTGGCCCTGACGATGCGGCCCACCCCGCATCGCTTCACCCTGGCCGGGGAACAGCTCTACACCTGGTGCGCCCTGGACACCCTCTTCTTCCCGGCCCTGATCGGGAAGGCCGCAACCATTGAGTCGACCTCCCCGGGTAGCGGGACCCTCATCCGGGTGATGACGGGCGCGGACGGCACGGTGACCTCCGTGCAGCCGGCCACCGCCGTCGTGTCCATCATCAGCCACCCGGGCACGGGGCCGGTGCGGTCATCGTTCTGCAACCAGGTCCACTACTTCGCCTCCCGCGAGGACGCCCAGCCGTGGTTGGATTCCCATCCCGACGGCGAAGTCCTGGACATCGAGGCGGCACACCGGGCCGGTGCCGCCATGGCCGCCGCCCTCCTCGCCGCGGCCGCCACGCGGGCCCCCGCGGCGCAGGACTCCTGCTGCTGAGCTTTAAAAGGACATGACATGACCCAGCACCCAGAACAGCCAGACACCGGCCATCAACCCGTCCGGCAGACCGGTCGCCCCGGGCGATACCACACACTGGCCGCAGGAATCGGCATAGCAGCGGCCATGATCCTGTGCTGCGCAGGACCCATCCTCATCGCCGCCGGAGCCCTCGGCGCGATCGCCGGATTCTTCTCAAATCCCCTCGTGTTACTCGCGGCCGCCACGGTGCTCCTGGCCGGGATCATCGCCGTCACCAGGCAGCGAAAACGCCGCAGGACCGACGACTGCTGCCCTCCCGCATCCCCCGAGCACCACCGCACCGACCACGGCACCGCCTGAGTCCCCATACCCATTCCTGGAAGGAACCACTAGACACCATGACATACCCGAGATCCCGCCGTTCTCTGTCCGTTCCCCGGCCCAGGCACCTCGCCTCCGCCCTGTTTCTGACAGCGGTCATGGCACTGACAACCGCCTGCGCCAGCTCACCGAGCGGCCCGTCGGCCGCGCCAGGCGGTTCGTCGCCCGACGCGGCCGGTGCCGTTGCTGTTACGGTCTCCGACATTGACGGCACTACCCGGACCATCCCGGACGGTAAGCCCGCAGCACTGTTCTTCTTCTCTGTCGGATGCGGTGAGTGTGTGGAAGGGGCCGATTCCCTGAACAAGGCCTCCACGGCCCTGGGAAGCTCGGCCGACTACCTCCTGGTGGACGTGGACCCCCGAGAACCGAAGGAGACCATCAACGGATTCCGCGATTACATCAAGGCCCCTGAGCTCCCTGCCGTCATCGACACCGGGGCCACACTGACCACCCGGTACAAGGTCACCTCCATAAGCACCCTGGTGGTGGTCGACGCGAAGGGTGACGTTACCTTCCGGGCCACCGACCCGTCTGCGGAAAAGATCCAAGAAGAACTCACCAAGGCCGGCGCCCAATGACAGCCCTGCTTGCCCTGGCCTTCGCCGCTGGAATGATTGCCCCGGTCAATCCCTGCGGTTTCGCCCTCCTGCCCGCCTGGATAGCCCAGACCATCGGGGACGCCCGGACGCGCCCGCTCGCGCTGCGTCTGGCCCACGGGCTCCGGGCCGGGCTCGCGCTCAGCCTCGGCTTCGCCGGGACCCTGGTAGCCTTCGGGCTGATCGTCAGCGCGGGCGCCAGGACCCTGATCAGCGCAGCGCCTTGGCTGGGAATGGCCACCGGGGTGATCCTTCTCCTGCTGGGCCTGGCCATGCTCACCGGACTCACACCACGGCTCCGTCTGCCGGCCTGGGCCACGAAACCCCGCACACAAGAAGCTGCAGGGGCAGGTCACAAAACCGGGCGCATGGTGGCCTTCGGGGTCGGATACGCCGCAGCATCCCTCGGCTGCACCCTCGGGGTGCTCCTGGCCGTGATCGCTCAAGCCCAGGCCGTCGCCAGCTACGCCGGGCTGCTCGCGGTCTTCGCCGCCTACGCCGCAGGCTCGGCCACTGTCCTGATGCTCGTTTCGGCAGGCACGGCCATCGCCGGGGCCGCCCTCGGGCGAAGAATCACCGGCCTGGCCAAGCACAGCAACCGCATCGCCGCCTTCATCCTCACCATAACCGGCGCCTACCTCAGCTGGTATTGGTATCCCGCCGCCACCGGCGGAACCGCACAGGCCAACAGCCTCGCCGTATGGTCAGCCGCCGCCAGCGCCTGGATCAGCGACAACAGCACCCTGATCGCAGCCCTCGCCGCAGCCGTGGTGCTCGCATCGGCATTGGCCGCCCTCAACCGGCGCAGGAGACTGCGCATCAGACAGGGAACGCCGCCCACAGGCGAGGGCCCCGGGCAAAGCGGGGAACCCGACTGCTGCGCACCAACTCCGGACAACAACTCGACCGAGGACCGGCCAGGCACGATCCCGTAGCTGGCCGAGGACTCCCAAAAAGCAAGGGGGAGAGGGAACCGTGCCCCATCTTCTGGCAAACGAGGCGCCCGCCTATCAGGACAGGTTGGTACAGCGGCATCAGGCCGGAAGTCAATTCGTGCAGAGGACTTCGGGCAATCCGTCAGGAGCCCTCTGTACCGCCCCCGCAATGACGGGAACGTCAGTGTGGTGGACTTCGGAAAGCCACAGTGACACCCACTAGTTGTACTCGACCGTGACGTTGGTGGCACTTTCGGTCTTGTGAAATAGTTAGGCCTCCTGGCTTAGTGGAGCTGTCTAGTTCTTCACTGCCGGAGGCCTCTATGCCCAACGGTAACGCCCGCTTGACCACGCATGCGAGAGCGTTGCTGGTGGCCAGGCAAGCTCATCCATATCGATGTGAAGAAACTCAGCCGCATCCCCGACAGCGGCGGTTGGCGAGTCCACGACCGATCCGCGACCGGAAGACCCGATCGGGTTCGACCACGTCCATGCCGCTGTCGATGACCACACCCGACTCGCTTATATGGCCCACTAGCGGTCGCGGAGCGTCCTGAAAACCTAAAGTTTTATGAGACACCCGGCAGGAACTGGAATGTGAGACCGTTTCATGGGGCAATTGGCCTCCTCCCCGTCTCACTAAAGCGTCTCGCCCTAAGTTGTCGCAGGGTGGTGCTCGGTAGGGGTTTGTGAGGCATAATCGAGACATGAGGCTTTTGGGGTACACCCATCTGTACGCGCTGACCTGCGGCGTTGTGGGTTGTGCCGAGCGTGCTGCCGGAGTCCCTTTCAGTGTCCCTGGGGTAGGAGCGGCCGCATGAAGGTGCGCTCGTACCGCAGGACGCACCCGGACTCGTCTCGAATCCGGTCAGCGGCGATGAAGTCCGGGTGGGTGCCGAACAAGGTGCGGTACTGCTCGTAGGCAGCCAGGCTGGGGAAGCTGAACAGGGATTCCGCACGGTCACTCACACCTTCCGCGGGTAGGTAGTACCCGTGGTGGGTGCCGCCGTGTTCGTCGACATGCCGCATCCAAGCGCGGGCGAACTGTTCAAAGGCCGCGATCTGGTCGGGGTCGATGGTGTAGTGGACGACACAGGTGATCACATCCACAACGCTAGGCCCACAGGCGCTCATTGGGGAGCCTTTGTCTGTGCGCCTCGTGGTGCACCTGGGGCACACCAATCTGCCTGGTTTACCTGCGGAAATGCGTCAGTTCGCCAAGTTGGCGCCGATTTCAACGGTGAGAACTCCGACGGCGATGAAGAGGATGCCGAGGGCCATGGTTCGGGTGAGGGGTTCGTGGAAGATGACCCGGGCGAGGATCGCGGTGAGAGCTACGCCGGATGCTGCCCAGATGCCGTAGGCGACGCCAAGGGCCATGCCGTCGGCCAAGGCGAGACTTAAGGCGACGAACGCCACGAGATACCCCGCGATGACGCCGATGAACCATTTCTTCACCCGGCCACCGTCGGAGGCTCGTAGCGACATGGTCGCGACGACTTCGGACAAGATGGCGCCTGCGAGGAAGATCCATCTCATGAGTTGACTCCTGCTTCCTGGGCTGCGGTTTGCTGAGCTTTCTGGGAGCCGAGTTCGACGGTGAGGACACCGCTGATGATCAGAACCATTCCAAGACCCATCACAGCAGTCAGAGGTTCACCGAAAATCGCGGCGGATAGCACAGCGGCGAGCACGACCCCGCTGGCTCCCCAGATGCCATAGGCGACGCCGATCTGCATTCCTTCGCGCAGGCAGAAGGTGAGGAAGACGAAAGCGCCGATGTATCCGGCAGCAACCACGATGTACCAGGATGGGTGATTGAGCGCCGCCTTGAGAGACAGCGTCGCCGCCACTTCGGTAGTGATGGCACCAGCGAGCAGGAACCACTGCTTCATGGGGTTGTTCCTTCGATCAGGGAGCGAATGCTGGAGACGACGGCTTCGAGATCCGCGCCGTGGAGGGTGGACACACCTGTGGCCTGGGCGCCCCAGAGTCCGTCGGCGGCGAGTCGGGCGGTGGTCAGCCTGGCTCGGGTGGCGGCGTCGAGATCGTCCGGGAGTTCGAGCCAGCGGCCCATCCGCGTAGTCCACGGTTCGGTGAGTTCGGGCCGGTACGTCGCTTGGCCCCAGATGATGAACTCGGCGCGCTTGGCGGCCCCGTGGGCGGCGACGTGAACGTAGCTCAGGAGCCGCTCGGTGGCGTTGGCGTTCTCGAGGGGCTTGCCAAGGGTGGCAGTCATGTCGTTCTCGACGTTGGCCGCAGCGTGGTCGACGATCGCGGCGAGCAGTACGTCGCGGTTGCGGAAGTGATATAGCAATCCCGGTTTGGTGAGCCCGGCCTCGTGGGCCACTGCGTCAAGGGTAATGTCGCCACCCTCCGCTGCGTTCATGACGCGGAGGGCAGCTTCCAGGATCTCGGAGCGCTGACTGGTTCGCATATAGCTAACTTTACCATTTGGTAGGTGAAGCCTTCAACTGCGGGCGCTGGTAGGGGCACCTGGGGTACACCCCAAGCGAACAATTTGTGAATGAAAAAACTTCCTGTTCGCTAGGGTTAGTTCCAAGACTAACGGAACAGAACCGTCACTGCCTCTGGAGATCACTGAACAGTTGGGGGCGATCTCAGGACAAAAGGTGGGCTATGCCCGGGTGAGTTCGAAAGATCAGAACCTTGATCGTCAGATTGAACAACTCAAGGCAGAGAAGGTCTTCACCTATTACACGGATAAGGCCAGTGGTGGATCGCGTGAGCGCCCTGGACTTGATGAAGCAATGCGATATGTCCGTGCAGGAGATCAGCTTGTCGTCACGTCGATGGATCGGTGCGCGCGTTCACTGACGGATCTGTACGCCATTGTTGACGAGCTAGTCAGCAAAGGAGTGTCGGTGAAGTTCCTCAAGGAGGGACAGACCTACTCAAAAGACTCCACCCCGATCGCCAAGCTGATGCTAGGGCTGTTGGGTTTTGTTCAGTTGGGTAAGGCCGTGAAAGAGCTGGATCAACACCGTGAAATAGTTGAAAAAAATAACCCCGCAGGTTTCCCTGCGGGGTGTCGTTGTTAGAACGGTGCTTCGTCGTTGTCGGCGTCAGCGCCAGCCAGGGCGGCGTTCGCCGCCTCGCCTCCGCGACGGGCTGCGCGCGCAGCGGACTCTTTCTTGGAGTCGATCAGCTGCACGGTGTCGATACGGGCGACCAGCGGGTAGTGCTTCACACCGTCCTTGTCGGTGTAGACGTCGGTCTTCAGCGAGTAGCTCACTGCGACACGGTCGCCGGACCCGATGCAGCCGAACACGCCGGGGTTCTTCGCGTCCTGGACGTAGCCGGTCAGCTCCACGATCTCGCTTTCCACCTTGCCGGTGGCCTTGTTCTTGAAGGTGTTGCGCGCATAGACGCTGAGCTTCACCGTCGCACCGCCGTTTGCGTGCTCGAACAGCTTCGGTGCGCGAGCTGCGTTGCCGACGATGGTGCCGTTGTTGAAGGGGTTGGACATGATGGTTCTCCTTATGTGGGTGGGTGTGAATTGCCGTGCAATGTGGGTGTTGAAGCAGCTGCTTTGCTGCTGCGGGGGGTTGCGCTGTCGTTACAGCACTGCCCAGGGCAGCGGCGTGCCTGCCGCCTCTAGGTCGCGCAGTTCTTGTGCTGCACCCGGATCGGCGTCCTCGCCGTCGATGCCGTCGGCGAGCTGGTAGAGCAGTTCCAGGTCGGTGTGGGTGATGTCGCGCATCACGTGCCTCCTTGTTCGGATTGGTGGTCAATCCGTCTGTTGGAGACAGCTCTGCTGTCTAGGGGTCGCTCCCCTGCCTCGTTGAAGTGTCTGCTGTCGCAAGCCACGGCCGACGAGATAAAAAGAAACCCCGTTGCATCGCTGCAACGGGGTGTGTGGTGCTACTCGGTGAACAAGATCGTGCGGGTCTTCTCGGCGCCCTCGCGGACGAGTTCGACCATCCGCTCGCCTTGGCCGATGTCGGTCAGCTTCGCCACCAACGACGGGAAGTTCTCGTCTGGCCCGATCTCGGTGGCTCGGTGCGCGGCCACGCCAGCTAGTCCCGGCTGGCCTGTGGCGTGCGCAAGCACGGCAACCGTGGTGGTGAGCTGCGCGCGCATCCCTGGCCAGCTGGTCGGGACAGCACGCATAACCTGCTCCGCGAACCGTAGGCCCGCCTGCGGGTCATCGAGCAGCGCCGCGAGCAGCGCGTCTCGCAAGCGCGGCGTGGTGAAGCATTTCAGCGCCGATCGAACAGCGCGCGTGCTCGGCTGGGTTATTCCTGCCGCCGCCTGCTCGTATTCACGCTGCAGCACGTCGGAGAACATGGGCGGGATATACGCCAGCGCGTCTTCGATGATGTCGGCGTGCTCGGCAGCGTCGATGCCGTGGTCAGTGCTGTTCAACCGTGCCTCGATGTCGTCTTTGCTCGGCTCCGGCAGCGCGCCGGTGTCTGCAAGCATCTGCTGCAGCGCCGCTGATGCGGCGACCTCGCCGACAACGCCGTGGCGCGGCTCGTCGATGAGCGGATGCTGGTACACAGACCACCAAGCAGCCCCAGTGACGATCTCGGGCACCTGCACCACCCCGAGCAGCGGCGGTAGCGGCGAGGCCCCGCTGGTGAGGTACGTGGCCGTCTCGTCGAAGACCGGCTGCGCAATGTCATCGCTGATCATGTACGCG
>NZ_KV817985.1:14299-15196 GCF_001814825.1 Corynebacterium sp. HMSC071B10
TGCGAACCGCTCGCGGCTCTCGGTGAGCTTCTCCACTGCTTCGTCCAGGTCGAACCGTGCGACCGGGCCGAGGCGGACGGTGTCGACGCCCTCGTCGTCGACGAAGAACGCGAGGATCAGCGAGTTGTTCGGGTAGAACCCGAGGATGCCGGGGAGGTTCGCGAGGATCTCGCCGTGGGATGCAAGCGTGTGAGAATGGGTGGACATGGCAGTGCTCCTTTGCACGAATACGGGGTGTATGTGGTCAATCCCGTATTCGGCCCGGCTCTGCCGGTCGCAGGCGTATCCCAGCAGTGCAGCACTCATGTGTGCCGAGCGTCGCTAGCGCAGCCTGATGCCTTCTCGCCGGGTGCGAGCGCTAGCGACGCAGCCTGTGCTTAAGCGTCGGCTTCGATGCGCTTGAGAGCGCGATAGATCGTCGGCCGCGAGATGTTAAAGGTGCGCGCTACAGCGCTGACGGACTTGCCGCCGTCGATAAGCTCCTTGGCCATCTGCGCCTGCTCAGCGCTGAGCTTCGGCTTGGGGCCGGCGACCCTGCCCTGTGCGCGGGCGTGCGCCACGCCCTCACGGGTGCGCTGGACAAGCAGGTCACGCTCCCACTCGGCAAGACTTGCCATGACGTTGATAACCACCTTGTCGGTGGGCTTCGACGTGTCCAGCGCTGGCTCCAACACCTTGACGTTGATGTCACGCTCGGCGAGGTCAGCGATGGTGTTCACGGTGTCCGCGAGGCTGCGGCCGAGCCTGTCCAAGCGCGTGACAACGAGCGTGTCGTCGGGGCGCATGTACGCCAGCGCGTCATCAAGACCAGGCCGTTGCCAGTTGGTGCCGGAGATGGTGTCTGAGTAGATGTGGTCCGGGTCGCAGCCAGAGCCTGAACGCTCAGATGACTTCGAG
>NZ_KV817986.1:0-230 GCF_001814825.1 Corynebacterium sp. HMSC071B10
TCGGCGTAGCTTCCCTCCCCTTCCACGATCTGCCGGACGTTGCCGTGCTTGTCCACCAGGTAGCGGGCTGGCCAGTAGCGGTTGTTGAAATTCCTCCATGTAGCGAAGTCATTGTCCTGCGCCACCGGGTAGTGGATACCTTCCTTTTCTACGGCGTTGCGGACATTGCCCAGGTCGTGCTCGAAAGCGTACTCAGGGGAATGGACGCCGACGACGGTGAGGCCGGAATC
>NZ_KV817987.1:0-1822 GCF_001814825.1 Corynebacterium sp. HMSC071B10
GGACGGCACTCACGGGCAACGATGCGTTCCAGCTGGTCAGCTGGTGGATCGGCGCGCCACTGGCCATCATCGTGTGCTTGTGGCAACTCTGGGGTTTGTGGAAGCAGTCCGCGCACTACACCGAGCCAGCGTTCCCGTGGGGCTTGGCGCTCGTGTCCCCGATGGTCGCCGCGACATCCGGCGGGCAGCTGGCCACCCATCACGGCGAGTTTTATCACTACGCGGGTGAGCTGTGCTTCTTCCTCACGTTCTTCACCGCGATCCCACTCTTCCTCTACTGCTACTGGTCCCGCACGCGCCCACGTGGCGCCGCCGCGGGTACAGCGTGGATACCCCTCGGTGTTGTCGGCCAGTCGACGGCAGCATCGACATTGCTTTTCGACGCTCACCTTTACGGCCTCATCATGTTCACCCTCGGCGCACCGTGTGTCCTCTATGCCATGTACTGCTTCTACGAGGCTGTCCTCCACTGGGCGCCCTACGGCCCTGGTTGGTGGGGCTCTACCTTCCCCGTGGGCACCCTGTGCTTGGGTGCTTGGGACGAAGGCTGGCACACACTTTCCTTGGCGCTCCTCGTGCTCTTGCTCCTCCATTGGGGTGTCTGCGCGGTGCGCTTTGGCTCCTGGGAACTAAGCCAATCTGGCGCTAGATGAACTAGTTAGCCGCGCTTCTCCGATGCCGTCGTCGTGGTGGTCCACGACGAGCTGGATCTGGATCCCGGGGAACTCCCCGTCCGGCACGCCCAAGACTCGGCGTAGCGGCCGCCCTTCGCCAGCAATTCATCGTGCGTGCCCCGTTCTGCGACCGTCCCGTCCTCCGAAAGCACGACGATGAGGTCGGCATCGCGGATGGTGTGCAGGCGATGGGCGACGACGATCACAGTGTGATCGCCGCGCAACGCCTCAATCGTGCCGACGATCGCCCGCTCAGTGGCCGCATCCAGCGAGGACGTCGGCTCGTCGAGAAGCACCACCGGGGAATCCTTCAGAAGCGCCCGGGCGATGGCGAGGCGCTGCCGCTCGCCTCCCGACAGCAGCGTCCCCTCCTCCCCCACCGGGGTATCCCACCCGGAAGGCAGCAGCTCCACGATGCGGTCCACCCCGGAACGCCGGGCGGCCTCGCGCAAGCGGTCCCCGTCACCGGGCCTGGAACCGAATCCGGGGTCGGCGAAGACCACGTTGTCCCGCACGGACGCGTCGAAAAGAAACGTCTCCTGGAACACCGGGGTCACCAGCGAGTTCACGCCATCGGTGCCGATCCGAGGCAAGGGCACCCCGCCGATGAGGATCTCCCCCGAGTCCGGATCGTGAAACCGCGACAGCAGCCGCATGACCGTCGTTTTGCCCGCCCCCGAAGGTCCCACTACGGCAACCAGCGCTCCCTGAGGTGCACGGAAGCTGACGTCGTCGAGGACCTTCTTCTCCCCGTACCCGAAGCTCACGCCGCGGAACTCCACGTCATGCCCGTCGGGCAGCTCCGGTGCGTCAGGTTCGGGAAGGGCGGGGATTGCCCGCAGGTCACGCAACGCAGCTAACGTGTTGCGGCCCGCACCGAAACCGCCGGACAACGCTCCCGCCGTGGTGATCGGTCCGGTGAACTGGACGAGCACGATGAGTATCGGCGCCAAATGCGCCGGCGCCATCCCGCCCGTCGCGGCGACTGCCACGGCGACGATCACCGCCGCCGTGAACACCGCATGGACGATCGAACCCAACCGTCCGATGGCTGCCCCCTGCGTCGACGTCGCCTTCGCGAACGCATCGTGTTGGGCCTGGATAGCCTCATCCACCATCGCGTCCGCCGCCGAACCGTCGCCCGCGGC
>NZ_KV817988.1:0-986 GCF_001814825.1 Corynebacterium sp. HMSC071B10
AGGACATCGACATTGATCAGTTTCCGCATCGCATCGAGGTAGTTTTGGTCAGTCGGTGAGAAGACCGCCAACATGTCTACGAGTTGGTCCAGCCGGTAGTAGGCCACGGAGTATCCGGCTTGGCATGCGGCGACGCCGATGGCGCAGATTATGTATGTTTTCCCTGTTCCGGTCGGTGCGAGGATGTGAATGTTGGTCGGGTTTTCCCGCCAGTTCGTTGCCGCGATTCGTTTCAGTTGGCGCATGTTGATACCGCGCTGTTCTGCCCGGGTGACTTCAGCAAGGCTCGCATCCGGGTATCGGAATTGTGCCTGGGTGGTGGCTTTGGCGATGTTGCGTTGTTGCCGTTGTGTGTAGGCCTCTTCGACTGCGGCGAGGAAGATGTCCTCTGGTAGCGCATCCGCGTAGGCCTCGTCGTTGACAATCTCGTAGAAGACATCAGCGAAGGTCGATACGCGAAGTTTTCGCATTTTTGCCCGTATTGTTTCATCGTCGATGCTGCTCATGGTTCACACTCCTTCTAGTTTTCGTTGTGGTCAGCAGGCCGGATGAAGACGGCATCAGCTGCGTCGCCGGTAGGCGGGGCGGTTGGGCGTTGTTGGTTCTTCGTCGCGGGTTGTGTCCTTCGCCCTGGTGCAGCGGGGTGCTGCTGAGCGTGCGCAATGTCAGTCTGGATGCGCTTGATCACAGCCATAGTTGGAGCCAGCTTCTTTTCTAAGACCTGCTGGCACGCCGGCTCGAGGGTGGCTTTGCTGTGCTTTTTGCCCAGGTTGGCCAGCACGTTGCGTGCTTGGAGAAGTCCGCGGGGGACGGCGGCACTATTACGATCGAGGATCATCGCTATGACCGTGTGCGTTGCAGAACCGAACGACGAGGCCCAAGCCAAAAGTTCGTTGCGGGTGAGCGCCTTGTGGCCTTCGTCGTCGCCGCTTGGCCCATGGTTGGGATCAGTGGAGTACCGGTATTTAAATCCGTGAAGACGTGTG
>NZ_KV817989.1:0-23794 GCF_001814825.1 Corynebacterium sp. HMSC071B10
CACCCATTATTGGCCCGAAACGGAACCAACAACCCAAAACGAACGTCTAATCATGGTTGGGCTCCTATCGGTGAGACATTGGTCCAGCCTTCCGGTTAGGATGTCCGCATGCGTCAGACCACTCTTGCCGGCATCGTTGCCGCGACCCTTGTACTGTCCGTTGTCCCATCTGCGCCTTTTGCGGGCGCGGATGAGGGGGCGTCGGAAAGCGAGAGCCCGAAGGGCGCCCTTGGGTCGCTGGATTACGACGCCGAGAACGACCCCATGCACCTCGATCCGGAGAAGAACCCGGTGAAGAAGGTGTCCAGCTCCGACATGTTCCTCGAATGGACTGAGGATATGGAGGAAGGCGACGGCAAGGAGTTCGTCCAGGCTTGGGCGAAGAATTCCTCCGTGCCGGACACCGCGAACCCGGTGGAGCTGTGGAAACAGGAAGCACAGGGCTCCGCCATGATGTCTTCTGGTTTCTTCACCGGCGATTTCGCGCAGAGCTCCGCCGGCTCGAGCCAGGCGGCTTCCGCGCTGATCCCCACGCTGATCGGTATGCTCGTCATCGGCCAGACCATTGAGTTGATTATGCGCGGCATCCAGATGGCGCAGCAGTAAAACCGCCGGTGTGTGGCGACTTCCCACCAGGCGGGAAAACGATTAATATACAGTGGTTAGTATATTTCAACGTTTTGGAAGTCCCATGCACGCTACATCTCCCACGCGCAGCGCAGGCGTGTTCGCCACCTGCCTCGCCGCAGCGACTCTGCTCAGCGGCTGCGTGACCAACACCGAAGGCGGCAACCCCGACGGCTGGGAACCGATCGTCCCCGACGCGGTACCGGAAATCGCGGCGCTCGTCCCGGAGGACGTCGCCGCCGACGGCAAGCTCTCCATCGGCGCGAACCCGCCCTTCGCCCCCTTCGAGTTCAAAGACTCCACCGGCGCGCTGATCGGCCTGGAAATGGACCTCGGCCGCGCCGTCGCTGGCGTGATGGGCCTCGAGTACGACCCGCAGGACATGGACTTCGCCATGATCCTGCCCGCGGTACAGGCAGGCAGCCTGGATGCCGGTATGTCCGGGTTTACCGACAACCCGGAACGCCGCGAGTCCTTCGATTTCGTCAACTTCCTCTACGCCGGTATCCAGTGGGCGCAACAGCCCGGAGCTGGCGTGGATCCATCGAACCCCTGCGGGCTGACCGTCTCCGTGCAGCGCACCACGGTCTCCGAGACCGATGACGTGCGCCCCAAGGCGCAGGCCTGTGAAGATGCGGGCGAAGAGCCGATTACGATCTTGTCCTTCGACACCGCTGACAGCGCCGCCCTCGCCGCGCTTGTCGGCCGGGCAGATGCGTACAGCGCCGACTCACCGGTGACCGCGTGGGCGGTGGAGCGCTCCGACGGCGAGCTCGAGCTCGTCGGCGACATGTTCGACGCCGCGCCCTACGGCTTCGCCGTACCGAAGGACTCGCCGCTCGGGCC
The DNA here is from genome assembly GCF_001814825.1 of Corynebacterium sp. HMSC071B10. Lineage (NCBI taxonomy): Bacteria > Bacillati > Actinomycetota > Actinomycetes > Mycobacteriales > Corynebacteriaceae > Corynebacterium > Corynebacterium sp. HMSC071B10. The sequence continues at coordinate 1,474 of NZ_KV817989.1, forward strand.
CGCCATGGCGCAGGCCATGCAGCACTTGATTGACACGGGCGACTACGAGCGCATCCTCGCGCAGTGGAACGTCGATACGGGGCTTTTAGACGAAGCGCTGCTCAACGAACAACCAATTGAAAAGCTGGGGTAGAGACACAATGAGTAACAAGGTAGACAACCGGCGCACCCAGCCGGAACGCATCGAGGCGAAGCCGCTGCGCCACCCGGGCCGCTGGGTCCTCGCCGTGATCCTGCTGCTGCTCGTCGCGTGGTTCATCATCGGCGCGGCACGCAACGAGGCTTACGGGTGGGACACCTACTTCCAGTACCTCTTCGATACTCGCATCGCGGTGGCGGCCCTGCATACGCTGGCGATTACGTTGTTGGGCATGCTCATCGGCGTGGTCGGCGGCGTGCTGCTCGCGGTGATGCGCATGAGCCCGAACCCTGTGTTCAACGCGGTGTCGTGGGTGTTTTTGTGGATCTTCCGTGGCACCCCGATCTACGTGCAGCTCATGTTCTGGGGCCTGATCGGCGCGATCTACGACTCGATTAACCTCGGGTTCGCGCAGATCTCACTGGAGCCCTTTACCTCCTCGGCGTTCGCACTCGCGGTCGTTGGCCTGGGCCTGAACGAGGCGGCATACATGGCCGAGATCGTCCGCTCGGGCGTGTTCTCGGTGCCGGAGGGCCAGGTCGAGGCGTCGAAGGCGCTCGGCATGAGCTGGCGCCAGACCATGTCGCGCACGGTGCTGCCGCAGGCGATGCGCATCATCATTCCGCCGACGGGCAACGAGTTCATCTCGCTGCTGAAGACCTCCTCGCTCGTGGTCGCGGTCCCCTACTCGCTCGAGCTCTACGGCCGCTCGATGGATATCGCGGCGGCGCTGTTCGAGCCGGTGCCGATGCTGCTGGTCGCGGCGACCTGGTACCTGGTCATCACTTCCCTGCTCATGGTGGGCCAGCACTACCTGGAGCGCCACTTCGAGCGCGGCGCGACGCGTCAGCTCACGGCTCGTCAGCTAGCAAGCCTCGCGGACGCGGAAGGCACGATCCCGTCGAATGTGGAAGTCATCAACGCTCCTGAGAAGAAAGGTCGCTAAGCCATGACGGTACAAACTACGCCGATGATTCAAGCGGTGGATGTGTGGAAGTCTTTCGGGCAGCTCGATGTGCTCAAGGGTATTAACCTCGAGGTCATGCCGGGTAACGTGACCTGCCTGATCGGGCCCTCTGGGTCCGGCAAGTCCACGTTTTTGCGCTGCGTGAACCACCTGGAGAAGGTCAACGCGGGCCGCCTCTACGTCGACGGGGACCTGATCGGGTACCGCGAGCGCGGCGGCGTGCTCTACGAGATGAGCGAGAAGGACGCCGCGAAGCAGCGCCGCGACATCGGCATGGTCTTCCAGAACTTCAACCTCTTCGGCCACCGCACGGTGCTGGAGAACATCATCGAGGCACCGATCCACGTCAAGGGCGAGAACCCCACGAAGGCGAAGGCCCGCGCGATGGAACTGCTCGAGATGGTCGGCCTGGCTTCGAAAGCGGAGGCCTTCCCGATCCAGCTCTCGGGTGGCCAGCAGCAGCGCGTCGCCATCGCGCGCGCGGTGGCGATGGACCCGAAGCTCATGCTTTTCGACGAGCCCACCTCCGCCCTCGACCCCGAACTCGTCGGCGAGGTGCTACGCGTGATGAAGGACCTGGCGGCCGGCGGCATGACCATGATGGTGGTTACCCACGAGATGGCGTTTGCGCACGAAGTGGCCGATCACGTGGCGTTTATGGCCAACGGGCAGATCATCGAGTACGGCACCCCCGCCGAGGTGCTGGACAACCCCAAGGAGGAGCGCACGAAGGCGTTCCTGTCTACCCTCTTCTAAGCGACAAGCCCGCGCACCAGCGCGGTAAATCCGCCGAAGAAAGCGAGCCCGAGGGCGACCTTGTGCGCCTTCGCCGCGGGGACGTGCGGGGCGAGCTTCGTGCCCACGACCTGGCCGACGATGAGCCCGATGGCTGCCGCCACCCAGAACGCGAGCGGGATCGAGGCGAGGTTCGCCGCACCGGTGACCTCCTTGATCAGAAAGGAGATCGCCCCGGAACAGAGGAAGATCGGCTGCAGGGTCGCGGCGTAGGTGTGCTGCGGCCAGCGCGCGGCCTGCGAGTAGACGGTGATGGCGGGCCCTGCCACCCCGGCGAGCGTGTTCATGAACCCGCCGACGGCTCCGGAGAGTGCCGCGGGAAGAACGCCCTCGACCTGGGGCACGTAGCGCTTGCCCAGGGTAACGACGCTGAGCGCCAGGATGAGCATCACGCCCACCACGACCAGCAGCACCGAGGGCGAGACCGCGCGGATGACGAAGGCCCCCGGCACCGCCCCGAAGGCAAGGCCGCCGGCGATCGGGGCCCACTTCTTCCAGTCGATGTCGGCGCGCATCGACCACGTGTTGACCACCGCGTTAAAGGTGGCCAACACGTTGATCAGAATGATGCCCACGACGGGCCCGAGCATGATCGAGAGCGCGGGCGCGGAGATCAGTCCGAGTCCCATGCCGGAGACGCGCTGCGAGATGGCACCGGCGGCCACCGCGAGCGCGACGCCGATCGCGAGCCAGATCAACGAAACTTCGCCTCCATCGCCGCGTGCACGTTCGGAGGCACCAGCCCGGTGACGTCGCCGCCGTACTTCGCCACCTCCTTGCACAGCGAGGAGGAGACGTAGCCGTACTTCTCGTCGGTCATGAGGAAGTAGGTGTCGATGCCGGACAGGCGCCGGTTCATCTGCGCCATGGGCAGCTCGTAGTCGTAGTCAAGGGATGAGCGCAGCCCCTTGACCAGGGCGGTGACGTGGTGCTCGTTGGTGTAGTCCACCAGAAGGCCCGCCCAAGAATCGACGCGCACGCCGGGGATGTCCGCGGTGACCTCGCGGATAAGCGCCATGCGCTCGTCGATGCTAAACAGCCCCGAGGTCTTCGCCGGGTTTCCGGTAACCAGCACGACGACCTCGTCGAAGCTGTGGGAGGCCCGGCGCACGATATCGAGGTGGCCGTTGGTGATCGGGTCGAAGGAGCCGGGGCAGACTGCGATCGTCATGCGTTTTCACTTTCTGTCGGAGCGGAATACACGGCCATGTCCATGCGCGCGATCCCGTAGGTGCGCTTCTTCAGCTTCTGGCCGGTTGGGGTAAAGGCGGCGGGCCAGGCGGTCTCGGGGCTTTCGCGGTGGCGCTCGACGACGACTACGGCGCCGTCGATAAGCAATGGCTCAAGCGCGGCCACCATCTCGGCAACGGCCTCATCCGCGAGCTCGTAGGGCGGGTCGGCGAGCACCATGTGGAAGTGGTTCCGGGGCGCGCGGGCGACATAGGTGGAGGCTTTCACCGGCTCGATGTGCACGTCCGGGTGGCCGACGACCTTCGCGTTGTCCTCGATGACGGCGACCGCGCGCGGGTCGTTCTCCACGAGCACCACCTGCTGCGCGCCGCGCGAGGCCGCCTCAAGCCCGAGCGCGCCGGAGCCGGCGAAGAGGTCGAGTACGTTCGCCCCCGCAAAGCCGAAGCGGACCTGGAGGGAGGAGAACAGCCCCTCGCGGGCGCGGTCGGAGGTGGGGCGGGTGCCCTCGGGTGGGACCTTGATCTTGCGGCCGCGGGCTTCGCCGGAAATGATGCGGTTCATGCCACACACTCTAACGTGCGCGGCCGGGCTAGCTCTTATCCAGGTACTCGAAGTCCTCGGCCACGAAATTGGTGGTGGCGTGGCGGGCGAACTCGATGTTGTCGGCGACGATGCTGCCAGCGTCGCGGTAGGCGCGCTCGACGAGCTCCAGGTCGTCGATCAAGTTGATCAAGCGCAGGGTGCGGTGCAGGCCGGACTGGTCGGTGCCCAGCACGTCGCCCTCGCGGCGGTTGAGCAGGTCGAGCTCGGCGAGCGCAAAGCCGTCCGTGGTCGCGGCGACCTGCTGCACGCGAGTAAAGGCGGGCGAGCCCTGCTCCGCGAGCGTGTGGAAGAGGCACCAGGACTCAAAGCCGCCGCGGCCGACGCGTCCGCGCAGCTGGTGCAGCTGGGAGATGCCGAAGTGCTCGGATTCGCGGACCATCATCACGGTGGCGTTCGGCACGTCGACGCCGACTTCGATGACCGTGGTGGAAACCAGCACGTCGATCGCGCCCGCGGCGAAGTCGGCCATCACTGCGTCCTTCTCCTCGCCCTTCATGCGGCCGTGGAGGATGGCGACCTCGCTGTCCGGGAACTCCTCGGCGGCCAGGTGGGCGGCGACCTCGTCCACGCCGCCCTCGCCTTCGATGCGCGGGCACACGACGTAGGCCTGGCGGCCCTGCGCGATTTCCTCGCGCATCTTCTCCCAGGCGCGCGCCACCCAGGCGGGTTTGAACTGCGGAACCACCGAAGAACGGATCGGCTTGCGCCCGCCGGGCAGCTCCTTGAGCGTGGAGACGCTCAAGTCGCCGAAAACGGTGATCGCGATGGTGCGCGGGATCGGGGTCGCCGTCATGACCAACAGGTGCGGAGTGGTCTCCCCCGCTTTTGCGCGCAGCTGGTCGCGCTGCTCCACGCCGAAGCGGTGCTGCTCATCGACGACCACCGCACCCAGCCGGAAGAACTCCACCGAGTCCTGGATCAGGGCGTGGGTGCCCACCACGATGTCGGCCTCGCCGGAGACGATGTGCAGCAGGGCCTCCTGCTTCTGCGCGGCCGGCATGGATCCGGTCAGTGCCACGACGCGGGTGGGCAGACCGGCGCGCATCATGAGTTCGGTCAGCGAGCGCGCGTGCTGGAGCGCGAGCACCTCCGTCGGCGCGAGCAGCGCGGCCTGCGCCCCGTTGTCCACGGCCTGCAGCATGGCCAGGGCCGCGATGACGGTTTTGCCGGAGCCAACCTCGCCCTGGAGCAGGCGGCTCATGGGCTTGACGGCGGACATGTCGGCGGAGATCTCGTTGAAGACCTGCGACTGGCCAGCGGTCAGGGCGAAAGGCAGGCGCTCGAGCAGCGCTTCCTGGTCGCGTCCCGGCACGCGCGGCAGGGCGGGCGCACGTCGGTGGGCGACGTCCGCGCGTCGCACGCCCATCGCGAGCGCGACGGAGAGTGCCTCGTCGTACTTCAGGCGATGCAGGGCGCGGGTGGGGCCGTCCGGGCCGGGCTCGTGGATCTGGCGCACCGCCGAATTCAGCGGCAGCATGCCGATGGGGGTAAAGCCGAGCGGCTCTTCGATCGGTGGCAGGTCGCGCAGCACCTTATGGACTGCGCCCATGATGGTCCAGGTGCTCACGCCCTTCTTCGCAGGATAGAGCGGGAGCCATTCACGCCCGGCGAGGATCTCTTCGAGTTCGCCGAAGTGCATGAGTTGTTTGAGGGAGCCGGTGGCTTGGGTGGGGCCGTCGAGAAGCACGAAGTCCGGGTGCTGCAGCTGCGGGGTGTTGCGGAAGAAGTTGAGCTTGCCGTTGAGCATCACGCGGCGGTCGGGTTTGAGCACGCGTTGCGCGTACGTGGAGCCGAAGAAGGTGGCGGCGACGCGCTGGTAGCCGTCGTGGACCTCGATGCGGTAGATCGGGCGGCGCGGATTCTTTGGGTTTGAGATCAGGTTGGCGCTTTCCACCCAGCCGATGATGGTGGCGGTGGTGCCCTCCTCCATCTGGCGGAGGTCGGTGCCCTTGCCGTACTGCAGGTAGCGGCGCGGGTAGTGCTGCAGCAGCTGGCCGCAAGTCTCGATGCCGAGGTGCTTGGACAGCGCACGCGCCTGTTTGAGCGGAATAACCAGGTTGAGCGGGCGCGTATCTTCAAACCCAAGCATGGCCGCTACTCTACCCCGATCTCCGCGACCGCACCGAGGCCATCGGCCGGGTAGACCACCACTTCCACGCCGAGTTTCTCCTCGAGGCAGTCAAGCGTCGCGGGGTCGACGGCCAGCGGGTCGTAGAGTACGGTGACCTGCTCGCCCCCGTGCTCGAGCAGCCGCGCACAGGCCCCGGTCAGTGCCTCCGCGGCGGTGTCGGCGATGAGCACAGTCTCGCCGTGCGCGGTGACGACGATGTCGCCCTTGCCCACGGCCCCGCCCTGGATCAGGCCGGCCTTCTCCGCGCGGTACGCCACGGCCGTGCGCATCTCGCCTGCGGCCTCCGACATCGTGAACGCAGCGGTGGCCAGCGGCTGTGCCGCGTCGTGGACGGTAAGCGCCGCGATGCCGGAGACCAGGCGCACCGTCGGCAGCAGGGTGATGGACTGCTCGAAGGCGCGCGCCGCCTTCTCCACGGCGACCAAGTTGCGGCTGTCCAGCAGCCCGTTGGGCAGCAGGATGATCTCCTGCGCGCCGGAGCGGCGGACCGCGGCGAGTACCTCGGCGACCACGTCCTCACCCGGTGCGACGGTGATCGCGCCCGCCTGCGTGTACAGCTCGGTCAGCGAGCCGGGCGGGGTCACGGCGATGATCGTGCGCCCGGGCTCGTGTGTGACCGGCTCGGCGGGCAATACCTCCAGGCGCAGGTCGCTGACCTCGCCTAAGGCGTAAACGGCTTCGATCACGGCTCCGGCGCGCGTGGAGTGGATGTGCACGGTGCCCTCGGTCTCGTTCGCGCGCGCGGTGACCAGGCTGTCGCCGAGTTCGCCCAGCGTGGCCTCGAGCGCACCCAGGTCGCCGCGGAAGTAGAACATGACCTCCAAGTTCCCCGGCTCGCCGTGCTGGGTGTGCGCAGGTTCTGCCTCGGTGCCCGGGGGAACCGGGGTTGGGGTGTGGGTGTGCGCGGTTTCGTCGACAAGCGCCTCGAGCAAAATGACCAACCCGGTGCCACCGGCATCGACGACCCCAGCCTCGCGCAGCACCTCGAGCTGGGAGGGGGTGTTCGCGAGCGCGGTGCGCGCGGCCTCGGTGGCCACATGCGCCACCGCGTTTATCGACGGCGCGCCACCTGGCTCATCGGCCACCGCCTCAGCGGCGGCAACAGCGGCAGCGCGCAGCACCGTAATCACGGTGCCCTCCACCGGCTCCGCGATAGCGCGGTCGGCGAAGCGCACCGCGGCGGCCAGCGCGTCGGCGACGACTACCCCGCCCGCGGTCTCCTCCGCCATCGACTGCGCAATCCCGCGGATGACCTGGGAGAGCACCACACCGGAATTGCCGCGCGCCCCGCGCACCGCGCCCTGGGCGAGCGCTTCAGCGACCTGCGAAGCGCTCGCCTGCGAGTCCAGCGCCTCGGTGGCGGCAACGGCAGCGGCCATGGTGTGCGCCATGTTCGAGCCGGTGTCCGCGTCGGGGACGGGGAAGACGTTGAGCTCGTTGATCTCCACTCGGCGACGATCAAGTTCGGTTGCTGCGCGCTGCGCCCAGGAGCGCAGGCGGGCACCGTCGAAGCCGGGAGGAGTCACCATGAGCGGATATCTTACAGGCCCCAGTCCACCGGCTGCCCACCTTGGTCAACCAAGGCCTGGTTCGCGCGGGAAAACGGGCGCGAGCCGAAGAATCCGCGGCTGGCGGACAGCGGCGAGGGATGCGGCGATTCGATTCGCGGCGTGTCGCCGAGGAAGCGGGCGGCGCTCTGGGCGTCGCGGCCCCACAGGATCGCGACGAGCGGTGTGCCGCGCTGGGCAAGCGCGGTGATCGCGGCCTCGGTGACCTGCTCCCAGCCCTTGCCGCGGTGCGAGGCGGGTTTGCCCGGCCGCACGGTCAGCACGCGGTTGAGCAGGAGGATGCCCTGGCGCGACCAGGAGGAGAGGTCTCCGTCGGCGCGCGGGGGGATGCCGAGGTCGTCGTTGAGCTCCTTAAAAATGTTGACCAAGCTGCGCGGCGGTTTCACCCCGGGCTGGGTGGAAAACGCCAGTCCCATGGGGTGGCCGGGCGTGGGGTACGGGTCCTGGCCGAGGATGAGGACGCGGACCTCGTCGAAGGGGTCGGCGAAGGCGCGCAGGATGTCGTTACCGCGCGGCAGGTAGGCCTGCTCTGCGCGCAAAAAATCACCCATGGCGTGGATCTGGTCCTCCACGCCGCGCAAAGACTCGCGCCAGCTTTCGTGTACCGGCAGGTTCATCCGAAACTCTCCCATCCGTAGGTGTAGGTCGGTGCTTCTCCGTCGATGCGCACGCCCGGGGCGCGGGTCACGGTGCCGATGGACCGGAAGCCCACCGGGGCCGAGCCGTCGCAGGTGCCCAGCAGCGTGTGGTCCTCTCCCCCGGCGAGCACCCACTGCCACGGGTCCACTCCCAACAGCTCGCCGGCCTGGCGCAGCAGGTCGTCGGGCGCGATCGCGAGCGCGGCGAGGTCGATGCCCACCCCGGAGCGCTTCGCCAGCCGAGAAAGATCGTGGATGAGCCCGTCGGAGTTGTCCGTCATCGCGGTCGCGCCGGCCGCACGCGCCACGACACCGCGGCCCGGGGTCAGCTGCGGTACCTGGTGGGCCCGGGCGAGGAGTTCGAGGGCTTCGGGGATGTCCACACCGGCGTCGAGAAGCGCGAAGCCCGCGGCGGAATACCCAATGGTGCCGTGGGCGACGACGCGCTGGCCGGGGCGGGCGGCGGCCATGGTCAGCGGCTCGCGGTTGCCGCCGAGCGAACCGATGGCGGCCACGGAGATAACCAGCTGGTGCGACTGCGTCACATCCCCGCCGACGAGCTCGGTGGAGTACGCCGCGGTCGCAGCGCCCACGCCGCGCGCGAGCCCCTCGACAACGGAAAGCGGGGTTGTCGGCGGCGCGCCGATGGCCAGCAGCGCGGCGATCGGGCGCGCGCCCATGGCCTCGATGTCGGCAAAGTTCTGGATCACGGCCTTGCGCCCGACGCTTTCCGGGGTGGTCACATCTGCCCGGAAGTGGCGGCCCTCGACGAGCATGTCGGTGGCAGCCACCACGCGCGAGTTCGGGGTCGAGGGGGTGAGTACCGCGGCGTCGTCGCCGTTGATGGGCGAGGGCGAGGCGGCGACGATGGCGTCGATGACGGCCTGCTCGCCGACTTGGGCAAGCGAGGGCCCGACGGTGGGAAACCCGGTAGTGATCACGAGGGGTACGCACCTTTCGATAGACTGTGACGCCATGACTGATTCCGCGGCGAACGACTCACAGATTAACCGAAGCATTGTGTTGCTCAGCCTTGGGCTCGCGCTGGTGTTCGTCGTGGTGGTGCTTGGCGGCGCGCGCTACTTCGTCACGAAGGCGGCGCAGCAGCCAGTGGCGATGTCGGAGCTTGACTCGCCCGCCGCGGATTCGCCCGAGTGCGCCGCGCTTGTCGACGCCCTGCCGGACAAACTAGGCGGCCACCGCCGCGCCGAGCTCGCCGAACCGGCGCCGCAGGGCGCGGCGGCCTGGCAGTCCTCCTCTACAGAGCGCATCACGCTGCGCTGCGGGATCCACATGCCGGCGCAGTACACCGCGTACTCCGCACCGCTGGTCTTCGACGCAGCGGGCGCGCGGTGGCTGCGTGTCGACGACGCGACCCCGGGCTCGACCCTGTCCACCTGGTTCAGTGTCGACCGCTCACCGGCTGTGGCCGTCACCGCCGACGACGCGGCCCTCGGCCGGGCTGACAACCCCCTCGACGACCTGGATGTCTCCATGCTGTCGGCCGACGAGCAGCCTCCGGCGCCCACGCCGCTGTCGCAGCTCAAGCCCGCCGCAGGCGACGCGGAGGCCTGCGCCGCGCTTGTCGACGCCGCGCCGGAGGAAATCGCCGAAGGCTACCGCCGCGTGCAACCGGAGGGCGAGGATAGTCTCGCCTGGATCGCCGAGGGCAAGGAGCCGGTCGTGGTGCGCTGCGGGGTGGCTGAGCCGGAGAACTACGCTGCCGGCGCGCAGCTGTCTCAGGTCAACGACATCCCCTGGTTCGAGGACACCACGCTTGCCAACGGCACGACCTCCTCGACCTGGTACGCGCTCGGGCGCGTGACTGACGTGGCCGCTTCCCTGCCGCAGTCCGAGGGCAACGAGGCCGTGACCAACCTGTCCACGCTGATCGCGGAGACGCTGCCGGAGCGCTAGGCGCGCTCGAGTGCGGTGGTGACGAGCAGGTCGAGCATCGCCGGGTAGTCAAGCCCACTGGCTTGCCACACCTGCGGGTACATGGAGATCGGGGTGAACCCGGGCATCGTGTTGATCTCGTTGAGTACCGGGCCTTCTGTGGTGACGAAGAAGTCGATGCGCGCCAGCGACTTGCAGTTCAGCGCCTTGAAGCACCGCAGCGCGAGCTCCTTGAGCTGCGCGATCACCGCGTCCTCGTAGGGCGCGGGGATCGTCGCGGTCACCCCGTCTTCTAAGTACTTGGTCTCGAACCCGTAGAAGCCCTCGGCGGAATCCTCGGTGCCGTTGAGGCGGGCGGGCACGCTCGCCTCGATCCGGCCGTCTGGGTGCTCGATCACGCCGACCTCGACCTCGTCGCCAACCAGCTCGGACTCTACGAGCACCTTCGCGTCCGACTCGAAGGCCAGCGCGAGCGCGGAATCGAGTGCTTCCCAGCTCTCCACCTTGGAGACACCGATCGAGGAGCCACCCGATGCGGGCTTCACGAACACGGGCAGCCCGAGCTGATCCCGCTGCGCTTCATCCAACGACTCTCCCCTGCCCAGGACCGCCTCGCCCGCAACCGCGACGCCAGCGGCACGCACCAGCGTCTTGGTGTACTCCTTATCCATCCCGCAGGCCGAGGCCAACACGCCCGGGCCCACGTACGGCAGCCCGGCCATCTCAAGCAGGCCCTGGATGGTGCCATCCTCGCCGAACTTGCCGTGCAGGACGGGGAAGACGACGTCGACAGTGGCGCGGACCTCGCCCGTCGCGACGTCGGTAAACTGCCCGCGCCGATCCGGGTTCAGCGACAGCGCCACCTCGCGCTCGCCTGCCACCTCCGGCAGGGTCGCGCCCGCCACGGGGTCGCGGCTACCTTCGACCCAGGCCCCGTCGCGCGTGATGCCAACCGGGTAGATCTCGTAGCGCTCGGGCGCAAGGTGCGCCATGACCGCGCCGGCCGAGATGCAGGAAATCGAGTGCTCGGTGGACTGCCCACCGTAAATAACGGCTATACGAATCACATGACGAGACTACACCAGGGGCCTACTCGGACTTCTTGCTCCGCCCCATCAGCGCCGCAATCGTCTCCGGCACCTTCACACCCTGGTGGCACACCGCATATACAGCCTGGGTCAGCGGCATGTCGACGCCGCGCTCCTGCGCGAGCTGGAAAATGCTTCTCGACGACACCACGCCCTCCGCAACCTGCCCCTTCGTCGCAGCCTTTGCCTCCTCGATCGTCGCGCCCTGGCCCAGCGCGGAGCCGAAGGTCCGGTTACGCGACAGCGGCGAGGAACAGGTGGCCACCAGGTCCCCCAGCCCGGCGAGCCCGGAGAAGGTGCGCGCATCGGCGCCCAGCTCGGTGCCCAGACGGGTGATCTCCGCGAGCCCGCGCGTGATCAGCGAGGCCAGCGTGTTCTCCCCCAGCCCTTGCCCGGAGGCCATGCCGCAGGCGAGCGCGATAACGTTCTTGGTTGCACCGCCGATCTCGCAGCCGATAACGTCCTCATTGGTGTAGGGGCGCAGGTAGTTCGTCGCGCAGGCGGCCTGCACGAGCTTCGCACGGTTGAGATCACTGCACGCGATCACGGTGGCGGCGGGCTGCTCGAGCGCGACCTCCTTGGCCAGGTTCGGGCCCGACAGCACGGCGATGCGGTCCTCCTCGGCCCCGGTCACCTCGGCGATGATTTGCGTCATACGCAGGTGGGTATCGGTCTCAATGCCCTTGGAGATGGACAACAGCGTGGAGTCAGTGCGCAGGTGAGGTGCCCACTTGGTGAGGTTCTCACGCATCGTCTGGCTCGGCACGGCGAACACCACGATGTCGGCGTCGAGTGCCTCCGTGGCGTCAGAGGTGGGCCGCACTGCCTTCGGCAGCGTAATGCCGGGCAGGTAGTCGGGGTTCTCCCGCGTCTCGGCGATCGTGCGCGCGAGTTCCGGGCGGCGCGCCCACAGGTCGACGGCGTTGCCGGCGTCGGCAAAGACCTTCGCAAGTGTGGTTCCCCAAGAGCCCGCGCCGAGTACTGCCACATTGACCATCGGTGTGCATGCCTTCCTGATCCGTTTGCCTCCGAACGTTGTTTCAACCTATCACCCGCGGGCCCGTTTCACCGTCCCGACTCCGTCGCTTCGCGCGCAAACCGCCCGTGTCGGGACAATCAACACCGCGCGGGGGCGTGCCGCGCGTGGCGCAGCCCGGCAAGGTAAGCAAAGATAGCGGGTATGGCTGAGAAGAAATCGTTGAAGGGGAAACTGCACGAGCAGCACAAGGACATCGCCGGGGAGATGTTCTTGACGGGCCGTCACCAGGAGATACCGAAGCGCCCGCAGGACGAGTTCACGCGCACCACACTTGCCGCCGGCGCGGTGCTGTGGCGCGGTGACCGAAACGACGCCTCCTCGATCGAGGTGGCCTGCATCCACCGCCCGCACTACGACGACTGGTCGCTGGCCAAGGGCAAGCTAGACCCGGGCGAATCGCTGATCGCCACCGCGGTACGCGAGATCCGCGAGGAGACCGGCTACCACATCCGCCTGGGCAAGCTTTTAGGCAAGACGGTCTACCCGGTGAAGAACACCACCAAGGTGGTCTACTACTGGACCGGCGAGGTGACCGGCGGCGAGTTCACCCCGAACGATGAGGTCGACGAGATCCGCTGGCTGCCGATCCCGGAAGCGAAGGAGCTGATGAGCTACGCGCTCGACCGCGAGGTACTGGAGAAAGCGGAGAAGCGCTTCTCACGGCCTGCCGACGCCCGCATCCTCCTCGTCCGCCACGCCCGCGCGCACGAGCGCCAGAAGTGGTCGGGCGACGACAACCTGCGCCCACTGGACAAGAAGGGCCGCCGACAGGCGGAGATGCTCGTGCCGCTGCTCGCACCCTTCGCGCCGCAGCGGATCTTCTCCGCGCGCCCGGACCGCTGCCACTCCACGGTCGAGCCGCTCGCGGACGAGCTGGGCTTGGAGATTACCGTCGAGCCCCGCTTCGGCGATAAGGCGTGGCTGGAGGACATGGTGGGTGCAAAGCGCGCTTTCCAGGAGGTGATCGACGCCGGCGGCACCAGCGTGATTTGCAGCCAGGGCGAGGCCATCCCAGGGCTGATAGCGTGGTTGGCGGCGAGCGGTACGCTGCCGATCGATACGGAGATCAAGTCGAAGAAGGGCTCCGTGTGGTCGCTGACCTTCCAGGAAGGCCAGCTCACGGGCGCGGACTACCTGCCCTCGCCGCTGCCCGTGCAATAGGCCGCGCAAAAAGAAAGGAAACGAGACGTTTATGGCTTTGGCTCCCGTGACACAGGAGCGCGTTGAGGCGACGCTGAATGCGATGGGCCTCAAGCACTACCGCAGCGAAACCGACGGGTTGACGGTGACCGCGTTCCCCAGCGCTGTCTGCTTCTTCCGCCTGGAAGGCGACATGTTCAATATCGTGTCGCGCTGGCTGGGCAAGGCGCACAGCGACGAGGACAAGGAGGCGCTGCGCCGGGCAGTCAACCACCTCAACCGTTCGCTGCCGCGCCTGCGCGCGCACCGGGTGGACTGGGAGGACGGTGCCATGCTCGCGTTTATCGACGCCCCGTTTTTCCCAGTCGGCGGCGTCGACGACGACCAGCTGCACAAGATCCTGGATTTTACGTTCGCCATGCTGCGCTACGCCACGGATTCGCTCAACGAGCAGCTGCCGCAGCTGCGCGCCGCTGCTACAGACGGGGAGGCCTAAACCATGAAGCAGACCAATCTGGACCGCGTGCGCGACTACTTCAAGGCACAGGAGTGGACGTACACGGACGCAGAGGATCCTGACACGATCAAGACGGTCTTTGCCGGGATCGCGATGGATATCTCCTACAACTCGAACACCATCGTGCTGTTTACCACCATCGGCGTGGCCGAGGTCAAGGCCGAGCGCTTTGGGGACGTGCTCGAGTTTTGCGAGCAGTTCAATAACGCCCGCTCCTTCCCCACCGCGATCGCTATTGAGGAGCCGGAGCGCGACCTCGCCGCGCTCGGCATCTCCTATGCGCTGCCGTGCCAGTGGCAGCACACCGACGAGCAGTTCCGTGATTTCCTCGACCGCGGCATCCTCGGCGTGGTCAACACCGCGAAGGCGTTTCTCTCCGAGTTTGCACCCGAGGTGCTGCGCCAGCTCCCGGAGTAGCCAGCGCAGCACACGAGTGCGTTATCGCACCGCGGGCTTAAACGCGGGGCGGGTGGCCTCGAACTCGGCGATCGCGGCCTCGTCGCGAAGCGTGAGCCCGATGTCGTCGAGGCCCTCCATCAGGCGCCAGCGGGTGTAGTCGTCGATCTCGAAGGTGTAGGTGTTCTCACCGACAGTGACGGTGCGGTCCGCGAGCGAGACGGTCGCCTCGAGGCCGGGCTGCTGTTCCAGCTGCTTCCAGATCAGCTCGATGTCGGACTCGCTCATGATGCCCGCGAGCAGGCCGGCCTTGCCGGAGTTGCCGCGGAAGATGTCGGCGAAACGCGGGCTGAACACGGCCTTGAAGCCGTAGTCCATCAGCGCCCAGACGGCGTGCTCGCGGGAGGAGCCGGTGCCGAAGTCCGGCCCAGCGAAAAGCACGGAGCCGTCGGCGTAGTCCTCTTGGTTGAGCACAAAATCTGGCTGGTTTTCGCGCCAGTTGGAAAACAGGCCGTCTTCGAAGCCGGTGCGCGAGACGCGCTTGAGGTAGCGGGCCGGAATGATCTGGTCGGTGTCAACGTTCGAGCGGGTCAGCGGCACGCCGACGCCGGTGTGGGTGGTGAACTTTTCCATGGTGTGTTTCTCCTTTTACAGGTCGGCGGGGCTAGCGAGGTGGCCGGTGACCGCGGTAGCGGCGGCAACCAGTGGCGAGACGAGGTGGGTGCGCCCGCCCGGGCCCTGGCGGCCCTCGAAGTTGCGGTTGCTTGTCGACGCCGAACGCTCACCTGGCGCAAGCTGATCCGGATTCATGCCCAGGCACATGGAGCAGCCGGCGGTGCGCCACTCGGCACCAAACTCGGTGAAGATGCGGTCCAGGCCCTCTTCCTCCGCCTGCTGCTTGACCAGCGTGGAGGAAGGCACGACCAGCATGCGGGTGTTCTCGGCAATGCGGCGACCCTCCACGACCGAGGCGGCGGCGCGAAGGTCCTCGATGCGCGCGTTGGTGCACGAGCCGAGGAAGACCGTGTCGATGGCGATGTCGCGCAGCGGCGTTCCCGGGGTGAGATCCATGTATGCGAGCGCCTTCTCGGCGGCCTGCTTGGAGCTCTCGTCGGTGAAGTCCTCCGGGTCGGGCACGTTGCTCGACAGCGGGAGGCCCTGCCCGGGGTTGGTGCCCCAGGTGACGAAGGGGGTGAGGCTCGAGCCGTCGATTTCCACGACGGTGTCGAACTCGGCGCCCTCGTCGGTGGGCAGCGTCTTCCAGTACTCGACGGCAGCATCCCAGTCGGCGCCGGTCGGGGCGTATTCGCGGCCCTTGACGTACTCGAAGGTCTTCTCGTCCGGTGCGACCATGCCGGCGCGGGCGCCTGCCTCGATCGACATGTTGCAAATCGTCATGCGCGCTTCCATGGACAGCTTCTCAATGGCCTCGCCGCGGTACTCAATGATGTGGCCCTGGCCGCCGCCGGTGCCAATCTTCGCGATGATGGCCAAAATGAGGTCCTTGGCGCTCACGCCTTCCGCGAGCTCGCCCGTGACCTCCACCGCCATCGTCTTGAAGGGTTTGAGCGACAGCGTCTGGGTAGCCATGACGTGCTCGACCTCGGAGGTGCCAATACCCATAGCGATCGAGCCGAACGCACCGTGGGTAGAGGTGTGCGAATCACCGCACACGATGGTCATGCCGGGCTGGGTAATGCCCAGCTGCGGGCCGACGGTATGCACGATGCCCTGCTTGACGTCGCCCATCGGGTGGAGAGTTACACCAAACTCCTCGCAGTTCTTGCGCAGGGTTTCGACCTGGGTGCGCGAGGTCGGCTCGGTGATCTCGAGCAGGTTACCGCTGACGATCCCTTCGGTGGGCACGTTGTGGTCCTCGGTAGCCAGGTGCAGTTCCGGGTGGCGCATTTTCCGCCCGGCCATGCGCAGGCCGTCGAAAGCCTGCGGGGAGGTCACCTCGTGGAGGAGCTGGAAGTCGATGTAGATCAGGTCGGGTTCCCCGTTCTCACCGGCTTTGACGATATGGTCGTTCCAGACCTTTTCTGCCAGGGTTTGCGGCGTGCGTGCCATACTGTTCCTCCTTGGTGCCCGCGACCGGGAAGCGTGAACTCTTCCCAGAATGCGAGATGGTATTATCCATTACGTGAGACAGTATAGCGAAGACTCCGGCATCAAAGTGCTTGACCGCTCGGTTGCGATCGTGCGCGCCGTCGCCCGCGGAGAAAAGCCACTCGCACAGCTCAGCGAGGAGACCGGCCTGCCGCGCGCAACCACCCACCGCATCGCCACAGCACTCGAGGTCCACCACATCCTCTCGCGCACCGAATCGGGCGCGTGGACGATCGGCCCCGCGCTCGCCAGCTTCACCTCGGGCACGTCCCCGCTGCTGCTCAGCGCAGCCTCCCCCATCATGCGCGACCTCGTCGCCACCACCGGCGAGGCCGTCCAACTTTACGAGCTCACCGGCGAAACCCGCACGTGCATCGCCGCCGAGGAGCCGGCCGCCGGCCTGACTTACACCGTGCCCGTGGGCTCGCAGCTCTCGCTCGCCGCGGGTTCCGCCGCGCGCGTCTACGCCGCCTTCTCGCTTATCGACGCCACACCATTCCCCGCCTCCGAACTCCGCAAAGTCCGCGAAACCGGCCTGGCAGAGTCGGTCGCCGAGCGCGAGATCGGGCTCGCCTCCGTCTCCACTGCGGTGCGCGACCGCGACGGCAGCGTCATCGCCGTGCTTTCCGTCTCCGGCCCGGCAGAAAGGCTCTCCCCCAGCCCCGCAGGGAAATGGGGCGAGGCGCTGCTGGCTGCGCGGAATCGTTTGGAGGCGGCGCTGTAGGCGTCGCTAAGCATCAACGAAGCCCTCGCCGATGCGCCACTGGCGCTGCTCGCCGAGGGCGACGGTGGCCTCCGGGTCCTCCACATCGGAGACGCGGTAGTAGAGCATGTCCACGAAGTCGTGGTGGATGCTGGCAATGCCGTAGCCGTGCGCGTCGAAGTCGATGTGGTTGACCCACGGGTTGTTGTCACGGATGACCTTCTCCACCAGCAGCGAGGTCGAGTTGTCCTCCTGGTGGTAGGTGCCAAAAGCGCTGGTGAGGATCTCGTCCACATTCGGCGCGGAGATCGAGGTCGTGACCATCTCGCAGCCGATCTCGCCGTAGGTCGCCGAGATCGAGTTGGCCCACTCGGAGTGGATGTCGCCGGTGAGGAACAGGGCGTTCGAATTCTGCTCGTCGAGCATGGTGAGCAGGCGGTCACGCTCGACGGCGTATCCGTCCCACTGGTCAGAGTTGACCGCGATGCCGGTGGAGCGCTCCCGGATGTAGCCGATCGCCTCGTTCGCCTTGTCGTTGCCCGCGATCGTGGCAAAGCGCATCGGGGAGATCATCACCGAGTTGCCCAGCACATCCCAGCGGGCTGTGGAGGTTTTCAGCTGCTCGGCCAGCCAGTTGAATTGCTCGGAGCCCAGCATCGTGCGGTCCGGGTCGTTGAACTTGGAACCGGTGGTCTCCTCGTCGCGGTAGGTGCGCAGGTCCATCACCGTCAGCTGCGCGAGCGTGCCGAAGTTGAAGCGGCGGTAGAGCCGGCGCTCTCCGGACAGCGACTCGGCGCGCACCGGCAGCCACTCAAAGTACGCCTGCATCGCCGCTTCTCGACGCTGCACCCACTCCCCCTCAACGCGACCATCAGTATGATTCTCCGCACCATCTCGCCAATTATTATTCGCGATCTCGTGGTCGTCCCACACCACAATCCACGGGCACGCGGCGTGGGCGGCCTGCAGGTGCAGATCCGTGCGGTAGCGGCCGTAACGCTGGCGGTAGTCCTCCAGCGTGGTGATCTCCCACTCCGGGTGGTGCATGCGCGCCACGCCGCTCTTACCCGCGTACTCGCCAGTCGGGTACTCGTAGATGTAGTCGCCCAGGAACACCACGTGGTCGATCTCGCGGTTACGCGCCCGCTGCGCCATATCCCCGTAGGCGCAGAAGAAGCCGGACTCCCAGTTCGCGCACGAGGCGATCGCGAGGTTGAGCTGGTCAATCTCGGCGTCCTCCGCAGGCGCGGTCAGCGTGCGCCCCACCGGAGATGTCGCACCCGCG
This sequence comes from Corynebacterium sp. HMSC071B10, assembly GCF_001814825.1. NCBI lineage: Bacteria > Bacillati > Actinomycetota > Actinomycetes > Mycobacteriales > Corynebacteriaceae > Corynebacterium > Corynebacterium sp. HMSC071B10. The sequence continues at coordinate 19,679 of NZ_KV817989.1, forward strand.
TGCGGGCCGTTTTTCACGATGAAGCGGTAGAAGTACTCCGTGTCCGGCGAAAGCCCAGTCGGATCCACGTGCACGGTGTGGTCCGCCGACGCGATGGCCACAACCGCGCCGGTCTGCGGGTTTGTAAAGTCCTCCGAGGTATCGAGCTGCCACTCAAGCTCGACGTCCTCACCCAGACCCGAGCCGGGCAGCGCGTCACGCGAGGGTGTCACTCGCGTCCAGAGGATCACGCGGTCCGGCAGCGGATCGCCGGAGGCAACGCCGTGGAGGAACGGCAGGTCCCACTGTTCGGCTTGCGTAGGGGTTTCCGGGGTGGTCACGGTGGAAGTACGGGCAGCGTAGGCGCCCCCGGCACCCACCGCGACGGCAGCCGCGGAGGCGGCGGCAGCTTGCAGGACGACACGACGATTCACACGGATTTCTGAGCTCATGTCGTTTACTTTCAAACAACGCACGGACACCTGCAAGGCGAACAGTCCGATGTTGGCAAAAGTTCACCTTGTATTCAGCTTTCGGGCACTTTGCCTGTAACCGGCTGTTAAAAACGTTCAGGTTAGGTAGCAAACCATGACCCTTATGCGTACTTCCCGCCGTCCGAATCGCCTGCTGCGCCCCGCTGTCGCTGTCATGCTGACCGCAGCCCTGTCCACCTCCACGGTTGCGGTCCCTACCGCGCAGGCCGCCACTGACAAGATCGACCGCCTCACTTTCGGCATTGGTGCCGACGAGACGCAGGCGAACGTTGCCTGGCAGACCTCCCGCACAGGTGCCCAGTACCTTGAGTACTGGAAGACCTCTTCGCCCGACGATAAGCAGCGGGTGGAGTCCGAGCGCGGCCCACACGAGGCACTGATGACCGGCCTTGAGCCGGATACCGAGTACGCCTACCGCGTGGGCAGCGACCGCGCCGGCTGGACCGACGAGTACACCTTCACCACCGACTCGGGTGACGATAGCTGGAACTTCCTCGCCTTCGCCGATGCGCAGATCGGCGTTGACACCAAGGTGAAAGAGCAGGCCGCTGCTTGGGATAAGGCCGTAAACACCGCGACTTCCGAGCACCCGGATGCCTCCTTCATCATGCACTTGGGCGACCAGATTGAAGGCTGGGGCTCCGCCACCGCGCAGACCAAGGCGTTTACCGCCCCGGAGAAGCTGCGCAGCTACCGCCTTGGCGTCCTGCGCGGCAACCACGAAACCTACACCGCCAAGCGCCACTTCAACGACGCGTTCTACCTGCCCAACGAGGAAAACGACTCGGGCAACTACTTCTTCACCTACAACAACGTGCTCTTCATCGGCCTGGACAGCAACGCCTCCAAGTCCGATGAGATCGCACAGCACGCCGAGTTCGTCCAAAACGCCATCGACGAGCACGGAGCAGAGGCGGACTGGGTCATCGTTGGCTTCCACCACGCGCCGTTCTCGCAGGGCACCCACTACACCGACGACGACGTGGTGCGCCTGCGCGAAGAGCTCACCCCGAAGCTTTCCGAAGCCGGCGTGGACCTGGTCTTGAGCGGCCACGACCACATCTACACCCGCACCCACCTCATGGAGGGCGCGGAGCCTGTCATCCCCGAGGGTGCCGCGAAGTCCGGCGACGTGCTGATCCCGGACGAGAACCAGGTCCTCTACGTCACCTCCACCACCGCCACCGGCGGCAAGTACTACGACTTCCAGGACAAGGACGGCAACACCCACCCGCGCATCCGCGAGGAGTACGCAGCAGACCTTGCGCACGACTCCACCGCCCGCTGGCGTCAGGACTACAACCCGGACTACACCAGCGTCGAGGTCAGCCCCGAAGCACTGAAGCTGACCACCTACAACATCAACACTCCGTACGTGGTGGACCAGGTCACGCTGCAGAAGAAGGACGCGGAAGTACCGGAGGAGGAGCCGACCACGACTCCGGAAGAGAAGCCGGAGGAAACTACTTCTACGGAGCCTACGAAGCCGACGGAGCCTTCGGAAGCAGGCACCGCAACCGTGACGACCACTGCGACTGCAACCGAGACCGCAAAGCCGGAGCCCGAGGTCGTCACGACCACGGTGGCTTCTGAGGAGACCGTCACCTCAACCGTCACCACGGTCGAGGACACGGTGGTGACCTCGACCTCCACGCAGACCTCCCCGACCACGAAGGAGGTCGAGGTGACCAAGACCGTGCCCACCACGGTGGAGAAGACCCTGACGAACACCTCAACGGTCGAGGTGCCCACCACCATCACCAAGACCACGGAGAAGCTGACCACGAAGACGGAGGAACCGTCCGTCGATACCAAGCAGGCCGGCAGCAGCACCGCAGGCATCATTTTCACGGTCCTGGGCGTGCTCGCAGCACTGCTTGCCGTGATCGCGGGCGCGCTGACCTACCTGCACCCGCAGCTGGTGCAGCAGATCCGCGCCTACTTCAACATCTAACCAAGCCTCCGGCCGCCGGTTGACAAAGTGTGACAACCGGCGGCCTCCGTGTGCGTCGTGCACGTACCCTGGGCCGCATGATCAACCGGGACGACCTCACCGCCTCCAGGCTGCCTATCTACGACACGGATTACACACGCCTCACCCTGGCCATCCAGGACGCACCTGTGGCGACGCCCAATCCGCAGCGTGACCCCACTGGCGTTGCCGAGCTGATCCAGCGTGAACGGATCGCTCTGCCCGTCCAGAAGGGCCTGTTCCAGCCCGAGCCGCAGTCCAAATACGCCTTTCTCTTCATGGCCGGTTTTTTGATTTTTGCCAAGGTGGTGTTGGACAGCACCTTCTTCATCATCGTGACGCTGCTCATGATGGTGTGTAGCTGGGGCTCGTACGTGTTCCGGGAACGTAGGCGTCGACAGCGGATCCAGCAGGCGTGGGCAAACGGATGGCTACGCGTGGCTCCGGCGCTCATCGGAGACCTCACGCCAAAGTCGGACACCTCAGCGAAACACATTGCCAAAGGCCAGCGCGCCACATGCACCGCGCCAGCGCTCGTGTTGAGCCCTAAAGGCGAGTGGATCCCGGTCAAGGAGCAACTGCTCAAACTCAACCGCATCCACGATGCGCGCGGGTTGCGCATCGCCGAATCCGGAGCGACTCCTGCCGTCGACCCGCAGCACAACAACGGCTGGGTCCTGTACTTGGCTCCCTACGGCGAGCCCGTCGACCAAGGAGCGATCGCAGTGAACCTGGCCGCGGACGACGAGGCTCGCATCTTCTCCCACATCGCGCGCACCTGGCAACTGCCGGGGCAGGATACCGACGAGCGTTGGTGGGAAAAGAGCTGACACCTGCCATTGAGCGACGTACCCTGGGCCACATGATCAACCGGGAAGACTTCACCTCCGCCAGGCTCCCCTTTTACGACGCCGACTACACCCGGCTCCGCGACGCCCTCCAAGGCGTCCCCGTGGGGAAGGAAAACCCAGCGCAAGATACTAGCGGCATCGCCGAGCTCATTCAGCGCGAGGGTCGACCCACGCTGATTCGGCGCACGCAGCTGATCCTGATCACCGTTATCTTCCCTATAGGCCTCGTGCTCATCGGCAACGCGGCGCTTTCCGGGTTCGACCCCAGTTTGTTCCACGTCACCTTCATCTTCTTGTGTATGGCCCTGCTGTTCTACGCAGCAGCCGGGTTTATGGCCTACCGCGGGATACGGGAGATCCGTCGCCGAAACCGCGTCCAGGAGGCATGGAATAACGGTTGGTTGCGCCTCTACCCAGTCCTGATCGGTGACCTGATCAAACACGGGCGGGCGTACAGCAAGGGCGACGAGGATCTGCACGTGTACAACTATTCCGCGTTGTGCCTACTACTCAACCCGAACGGCGAATGGATGCCCCTGCCGGAGCAGAAATTTACCTTCGGCTACGACACTGAAGTACCCGCCAGAGGGCCCCGCGAAAAGGACTTCCTCGTGGTGGAAAGCGCCGAGGCAGCGCGCGTCGATCCCGAGCATAACAACGGCTGGGCACTGTATATGGTCCCCTACGGCAAGCCGATCGACCAGGGCGCACTCACCGTCGATCTTTCGGGTGCGCAGGAACGGGCCGTGTTCGCGCAGATGGCGAAGCGGTGGAACCTGCCGTTTGATAGCGCGGGCCTGACCCCCGGAAAGTAGACACG
>NZ_KV817990.1:0-275 GCF_001814825.1 Corynebacterium sp. HMSC071B10
AGGCTGGTCAGGACGATAACGGTAATGGCACGCCTGCGGACGAGTCTGATTCGAAGACCACTGTTGAGGGTGCTGATAACCCGAAGACCGTGCAGCCGACCGACGATGAGCAGTCCACTGGTGTGAAGGTCACTAACCCTGGTGAGGACACCACGGTGACGGCGAAGGATGAGGACGGCAATGACGTTCTTGTCACGATTGATCCGGAGACCGGTGAGATTAAGGTCACCCCGGGTACGGACGTTGATGGTCCGATTACGGTGACTGTTGAGGAT
>NZ_KV817991.1:0-1139 GCF_001814825.1 Corynebacterium sp. HMSC071B10
AGCACGCCAAGCAGCAGCCAACCCATGCCGTTCCACCCCCTCCACGCTGAACTGCACGCCGAGCGCCACCGGCAGCCCCGGCTCGTCGATGACAACGACCCCGCGCGGGCCACCGGTTATCCGTACGTCACGCAGATGAGGGCGTTCACGACGCACGATGTCGACCACGTCCGTCTCGGGGATCGCCGTCAGCCACCCCACCGCGTCGGTCGCCCAGCGCGGGTAGACGGTCACAGCTAGCCGTTGGCGGTCGTCATCGCTCGCCGGGGGGCGATCCTCGATCTGGGCGATCATCAGCAGGTCGTGGACGAACCCCACGCGCTTCCAAGTGTCCTCGCTGTGTGTCACTAGGGTCATCACTGCTGGTCACCGCCCTTTTTCGGCTGGGTTAGGCGGTCGCCGGACATGGTGCAGCCAAGACCCCCGCGCGAGGGGTAGACGCGCGCGGTCACATTGTCACCAGCCAGGACAAAATGCGTGCCGATTGGCACGCGCTGGGGCTCAAAAAACTCCGTGACCTGCACTTTTCCACCCTCAAAAATTGCGTCCATGATGATCGGTGCCAAGCCCTCGATCTCCCAGATCGGGCGACCGTGGCCGTCGGTCTCCTGCTGGTCGGTGTAGCGTTTTGCCTCCTTGTCGTAGACGCGCACCGGGGTGCACTCGACACGGACACGGGTGGCGACGACCTCGGTGGCCGTCGGAAAAACTAACTCCCTCATCGGGCTATCTCCTTGATCAAAACCCCCGCACCTTGCGGGTTGATCCCTAGAGAAGCCACATTAAAACCGCTGGTCAAGCATGGAAAACGGCCTGGAACGCAGTTTGGAACACGGTTTGGAACAGTCCCCGTGCAGGTCACCACGCACGCGCACGCACACCCCGCGCACGGTCTGGAAAATCGCCCCCGACTCCCCAGCCACGCGCCGACCCAGCACCAACCCCCATATGTGATCTTGGTCACGTTTTGAGGTTGGAAATCGCCGGCACCGGCGTGGCAAACGAAAACACCCCCGCATCTCTGCGAGGGTGATCTCTAGCGTTAATTCAACAATGAGCCTATATGACTAGGCCCGCGCTGTCGAGTGGGACACACCAGCGCGTCACGGTCGAGCGTGAGAACCAAAAGCAACCCCCCC
>NZ_KV817992.1:0-39319 GCF_001814825.1 Corynebacterium sp. HMSC071B10
CAAACAAGCAAATGTGAGAAGTATTCCACTTTCGGCCCGAAAGGGAACCGGAGGCCCAAAACGTGCGTCTAATAGGGATCGAAGCTTTTCGCGCGGTAGACTCGTGGCAATGACACTGTCAACCACTTTTGCTGACCTCGGGCTGCCAAAGCCCGTGGTCACTGTCCTGTCCAAGCAAGGCATCGAGCACCCCTTCCCCATCCAGGAGGAGGCAATCCCCGATGCGCTCGCCGGGCGCGACGTCCTCGGCCGCGGGCCCACCGGCTCCGGCAAGACCTTCACTTTCGGCCTGCCGATGCTTGTGCGTCTCAGCGGCACCCCAACGCGCCCCGGCCACCCGCGCGGGCTCGTTTTGGCCCCGACCCGCGAGCTCGCGGCCCAGATCCGCGAGCGCCTCGCCGACCCCGCCGCTGCGCTTGGCCTGCGCGTGCTCGACGTCGTCGGCGGCGTGAACATCAACACCCAGATCCGCGCGCTCGCCGCCCCCGTCGACCTGCTCGTCGCCACGCCGGGCCGCGCCCAGGACCTGATCAACCAGGGCAAACTCTCGCTCGACGCGGTGGAAGTCACCGCGCTCGACGAGGCCGACCAGATGGCCGACATGGGCTTTTTGCCACAGGTCCGCAAGCTTCTCGACGCCACCCCGCCCCACACCCAGCGCCTCCTCTTCTCCGCCACGCTCGACGGCGATGTGCAAAAGCTCATCGACCGCTACATGCACGACCCGGTCACGCACTCGACTGCGCCCGTGGAGGCGGCGGTGGACACGATGGAGCACGTGCGTTTACTCGTCGGCAATCGCGAGCAGCGCAACGCAATCGTGCTGCAGATCGCCGCACGCGAGGGCAAGACCATCATGTTCATGCGCACGAAGCACGGCGTAGACCGCCAGGTCAAGAAGCTGCGCCGCGTCGGCATCAACGCCCAGGGCCTCCACGGCGACAAGGGCCAGGGCGCGCGCACCCGCGCGATCGAGGGCTTCGCGGACGGCTCGACGCCGGTGCTGGTGGCCACCGATATCGCCGCCCGCGGCATTGACATCAACGACGTGTCGCTCGTCGTGCACGTCGACCCGCCCGCCGAGCACAAGGCCTACCTGCACCGCGCCGGCCGCACCGCGCGCGCGGGCACTTCGGGCACGGTGGTCACCCTCGTCATGGATGAGCAACGTGGGGAAGTGGACAAGCTGCTGCGCAGAGCGGGTGTCGACGCCCGCGAGGTCGACGTCGAGCCAATGTCCGAAAGCCTGATTACAATCACCGGAGCACGCGAGCCTAAGGGCGCGCCACTGCCGCCGCCGGGGCAGCCGGCGGGGCGGGCGCGTGGGCGTCGAAAAGCACCGCACACACGAAGGAGACATAAGCGCTAACTGCAATGGACATATTCATATCCATCCTCTCGCTGGTGGGCTTCATTTTGCTCACCGCGTCAACAGGGCTTTTCGTGGCGATTGAGTTCGCCATGACGGGGCTCGAACGCTCCACCATCGACGCCCACGTGCGAGACAAGGGCGACAAACGTGCCCGCGCTGTGGCCCGCGACCATGCGAATCTCTCTTTCGTGCTCTCCGGCGCGCAGCTGGGTATCACGCTGACCACGCTGGCGGCTGGCTTCCTCGCCGAGCCGGTGCTGGGCCAGTACTTCGCTCCCCTGCTCGAGCTGGTGGGACTCAACGAGCAGGCTTCGGGCGCGGTCGCGCTCATCCTCGCGCTGGCCGTGGCGACGTTTATGTCCATGGTCTTCGGCGAGCTCGTGCCCAAGAACATGGCGATTACCGACCCGCTTGCCACGGCGCGCTTCGTGGTGCCGCCGGTCAACGCCTTCAACACGGTCTTTAAGGGCTTCATTTCCTCGCTGAACCGCTCGGCGAACTTTATCGTGCGCAAGCTCGGCATGGAGCCGGCCGACGAGCTCGCCTCCGCCCGCTCCGGCCAGGAGCTCACCGCGATGGTGCGCAGCTCCGCGCAGGCCGGCGGGCTGGATGCGGATACCGCGGCGGTGATCGACCGCTCGCTGCAGTTCGGCGACACCACCGCCGAGGAGGTGATGACGCCGCGCTCGACGATCAACGCCCTCGACGCCGAGGACACCGTCGCCGACCTCATCGCACTCGCACGCGAGACCGGCCACTCCCGCTTCCCCGTGCGCCGCGGCGACCTCGACGACACGATTGGCGTGGTGCACATCAAGGACGCTTTCTCGGTGGATAAGGCCGAGCGCGCCACGACGAAGCTGGAAGGCCTGGCGAAGGCGGTGCCTTTCGTGCCGGGCACGCTCGACGGCGACTCGGTGCTCAACCGCGTGCGCTCCGCCGGCTCGCAGGTCGTGCTGGTGGCCGACGAGTTCGGTGGCACGCAAGGCCTGGTCACCATCGAGGACGTCGTTGAGGAAATCCTGGGCGAGGTCTACGACGAGTACGACGACGCGGAGCAGGAGCGCGACTTCCAGCGCTTCGGCACCTCGTGGGAGGTCTCGGGGCTCGTGCGGCTTGACGACGTCGCGTCGATGACCGGCTACACCGCCCCCGAAGGCCCCTACGAAACCCTGGGCGGACTAGTCATGGCCACACTCGGCCGGATCCCGCAGGCGGGCGACACGGTGGTGCTGCCACAGGCCGCTGCGAACTTCCAGGAGGAGTTCGAGGCGGGCGGTGCTGGCAACTGGATCGGTCGCGTGTCTGTGATGGACGATCGCCGCGTGGATCGCGTGGTGCTCAGCCCGGTCTCGCCCGCGGAAGCGGAGCGTATCGCCGAGCGCCAGGGTGGTGAGCAGGAGTGAGTATCTGGCTTGCCATTGTTTTAATCGTCGTACTGCTGGCGCTGAACGCGTTCTTCGTCGCCGCCGAGTTCGCGCTCGTCTCTTCGCGCCGCGACCGCCTGGAGAACATGCTCGCGCAGGGCAAGAAGGACGCGAAGGGCGTCCTCGAGGCCACCGAGCACCTGTCCATCTACCTTGCGGGCGCGCAGTTCGGCATCACGATCGCCTCGCTGGTGCTGGGTAAGGTCGCAGAGCCCGCGATCGCGCACTACATCGAGGTGCCCTTCGAGGGCCTCGGGTTGCCGGAGAACTTGCTGCACCCGGTCTCCTTCGTCATTGCGCTGTGCATCATCTCCTACCTGCACATTCTGCTGGGTGAAATGGTGCCGAAGAACATCGCGATTGCCGGTCCGGAGTCGACCGCGATGTGGCTCACCGGCCCGATGACGGTGTGGATGAAGCTCACTCGCCCGGTCATCGAGTTCTTGAACTGGGTGGCGCGCAAGACACTGGCGGCGTTCGGCATCGTGCAGCGCGACGAGCTGGAGTCCACGGTGGACCAGGAGCAACTGGCCAACATGATCCAGGAGTCCCGCGAGGAGGGCCTGCTGGACGCCGAGGAGACGGCCCGCCTGGCCAAGGCGCTGCGCTCGGAGTCTCGCAACCTGAAGGAGGTCATGATTCCGCTGCAGGATGTGAAGACCATCGCGCTGCCGCCGTCGGGCATCCGGCTCTCCGCAGTGGAGCGCGCGGTGCGGGAGACGGGTTACTCCCGCTTCCCGGTGGAGACCGCGCCTGGGGTGTTCGTCGGTTACCTGCACGTCAAGGACATCTTGGATCTCATGGAGTCGGCGGAGGACGACCCGCTGGTGCCGCGCGCGAAGATTCGCCCGCTCAGCAGCGTCGACGGGGCCCAGACGCTTGACGACGCGCTCACGTCCCTCCACCGCCGCTCCGCCCACATGGCGCAGGTCCGCGACAACGGCGTCGTCGTCGGCGTGCTGGCGCTGGAGGACGTTATCGAGGAGTACGTAGGCACGGTCGCCGACTGGACCCACGAGGACGACTAGATGCCCGTACACCTCTCCCCCGCCGAGTACCGAGAAGCAATGGCTGCGCACGAGGCGCGCGCCGACGCCTGGGTGACGCCCCACTTGGAGCGCCGTGCGCGCGGACAGCACCACCCGGTGTGGGACTTCCTCTTCGATTACTACTGGCTGCGCCCGACCCACCTGCGTCGCTGGCACCCGGGGCTCGGGCGCGTGCTTGACGACGCTGCCACCACGCCCCACGCCACCTGGCGCGATTACCGGGTCGAAGCCGCCGTCGACGGCAGCGCGACGGTCGGGTTCGACGCGGAGTCGTTTATGGCCCGGCACGGGGTGGCAATGGAGGAGATTCGGGGGCTGCTGCGTGGCGTCGATAAGCGGGAGCCCCACTTCGATTGCTTTGGGCTGCACGAGTGGGCGATGGTCTACCGCGCCGATCGGCCCCGGCATAATTTGCCGCTACGGCTGGGGCGAGCCGGGACCGACGCAGTGGTGGAATCGCACCAGCTCAAGTGCACGCACTACGACGCGTTTCGCTTCTTCACCAATCCCGCGCGTCCGCTGAACCTCACCGTGCTCACGCGCGAGGGGCAGGCGGACAACGATCGGGCGGGCTGCGTGCACGTGGCGATGGACCTGTACAAGTGGGCGACCAAGCTCGGGCCTGCGGTGCCCGGCGAGCTGCTGCTGGACACGTTCGCGCTCGCGCGGCAGGCGCGAAAGCTGGACATGGAGGCCTCCCCCTACGACTGCCGCGAGCTGGGTTTTGGCGTCGTGCCGATAGAGACGGCCGAGGGCAAGGCCGAGTACGTGCGTCGGCAGCGGGAGCTAGCGGGGGCCGCGGAGCCGCTTCGGCTTCGGCTTGTCGCGCTCCTAGATCAGCTTATCGACGGATAAGATGGCGGCAGAAGTTTTTTGGTCCTGTGGCGTTTAAGGCGGTTGACATGGCACGACACTCCAATGGGAAGAATAATTACGCGCTGTCGGGAGGTGCCATCGCGGTACTCGTGGCGTTGCTGCTCATTGTTGCGCTCGTGTTGTGGCTCATCTTCGGCCGCGGCGAGAGCTCTGAGGAGGCGGCGGGCGGCGAATGCGTCTCCGGCAACCTCGAGCTGCCCGTTGCGGCCTCGGATGCAGGCGTGGGCCAGGCGGTTGTCGACGCCTACGCGGAGACCAAGCCGGTCGTCCGCGACTACTGCGTGCAGCCCGTGCTGGTGGACAACGTGGCGGACGCCGCCGTCTACGTCGCCCCGGACACGCCGCTGACGCACAAGACCATCGAGGACGCGGGCCGCACCGCCGCCGTGGCTGATCCGGAAGTCGTTGCCGAGCAGCCGGTGGGCATCGCCGGCGAGAAGGTCGCTGAGATTGGCGATGTCGACCTTTCCGCGGTGCGCTTCCCCACTGGTGAGCAGCCGTCGGCATCCGCGGTTGTCGCCTCGAAGCTTGCTGGCGAGGACGCAGGCCGCGCCGCCGCGGCGCTCAAGGAGCAGCGCGTGGACCCATTCGCCGACTATGAGCAGACGCCGGACACGTTCGTCGCCACGGCGGAGGACGCCACCCCGGAGGGGCTCGTGTTCACTCCCGTCGACGCGGCGGTGCAGTTCGCGGCGATCCCGCTCAACGCCGGGGAGCAGACCGACGAGAACCAGTCGCGCGCCGGGCAGGACCTCGCCCGGGCTCAGGCGAAGGAGGGCGTCGGGGAGGCAGCTAATGTCGACGAAGCTGTGTGGGCCGCCGCGTTCGATGCCGCCCCAGCGAAGCAGGCTCCAGAGCCGGAGAAAGACACAGCGCAGGCGGCCGGCGAGGTTGCGCACACGCTGTTCCTGCTCGACACCTCGGACGCGATGGCACCGTTCATCCAGCCTGCGAAGGACGCCATCGGCGAGGCGGCGGGCAACGTCGCCGCGCAGGAGAAGATGGTGGGACTGTGGAACTACTCCTCCCCACTCAACGAGGGGGTTACCCGCGGCTACCGAGGCAACGTGGCCCTGACTCCCTCCGCGGAGGAAGTTGACGTGGCGGTGCACCGCTTCCTCACCGGCGGGGTCCCGCAGACCCGCGAGGCGCTGACCGCTGCCGCCTCTGCTTCCGCCGGGGGCGCGGAGCCAGTCCGCATCGTGCTGGTGACCACCGGTACCGCCGACGCGGGTGCGGACGTTGACGGCACCGCGTTTGCCGAGTCCCTGCAGCAGTACTTGGATCAGGGCGTCGAAATCGCGGTCGTGCACGTTGGCGACGGCGCGCCGGACGCGGGCGTAGAGCGCGTCGCTGCAACGCAGGCGCAGGCGTCCACGCCCGAGGAGCTGCCCGCGGCGCTGGCTACCGCGGTAGGCACCAAGTAGGCACGCAAAAAGGAACGCCCCTAGCGAAAGGGGGCGTTCCTTTTTTCTATGGGAGTGCGGGCGTAAGGCCTAGGAGGTCTTGCGGCGACGGCGGGCGGCGAGTTCGTCGATGCCGGTGACTTCGGCGGTTGGCGCGTCGTCGTGAAGCACACGCTCGGACGGGAAGGCCGAGATGGTGCCCGTGAGCTCCTTCATGATCTGCGGGACGGCGATCCCGAACACACCCTGGCCGCCGCCGAGGAGGTCGATGATCTCTTCGTTGCTGCGGCACTCGTAGACGGTGGTGCCGTCGGAGACGAGGGTGATTTCCGCGATGTCGTTCACGCCGCGGTCGCGCAGCTTGTCCACCGCGAGGCGGATGTTCTGCAGGGAGATGCCGGTATCCAGCAGGCGCTTGACAATCTTCAGGACCAGGATGTCCTTGAAGGAGTACAGACGCTGGGAGCCAGAGCCCTTCGCGCCGCGGATGGACGGCCGCACGAGTTCGGTGCGTGCCCAGTAGTCCAGCTGGCGGTAGGTGATGCCGGCGACCTGGCAAGCGATCGGGACACGGTAGCCCACTTCGTCGCTGGGGCCGAGGTCGAAGAGCGATTCCTGTACGGCGGCGTCGAGTGTGAGCTGCGTGTCGTGTTCCGGGGTGTTCGTAGTCACGTAATTACTCCCATGGTGTTTGGCTTGAAGGCCGATGTCTTTATTAAATGTCAAGCATAGGCATCTGGTCAACCTTTGCACGCGCAACACGCCGAACATTAACCCTCAACTTCACGTTGAGGGTTCTTCTACCCCGACTTTCACTTGCGTCACTTTAGAAACTTCAGACACGCAAAAGCACCCCCAAACGTGGGAAAGCGCCGCCCACCCCGTGTATGAGGGTTGGCGGCGCGTAAAGCTGCGTGCGGGCTTAGTTGCCCAACCTGCGGCGCAGTTCGTTCTTCACCAGTGAGGCGTGCAGGGAAACGATCAGCGCCGACATCTGCTGGCCGGTTTCCTCCGCCAGCTGGTGCGCGGTGTCCTTGCCGGATTTCGCGATGGGCTCGGCGACCTGCGCGATGAGGTCGACCTGGCGGTCGGCGGTGGTGCGCAGCGTCTTCAGGTGGCGGATGTCCACGCCGAAGTCACCGAGGGCGAGCGCGGTGGTCACCACGCTGACGTCGTCGGCGGTGAAGTAGCCCGCCCGGTCAGGGCTGATCAGCCCAGCCTTGATCAGCTGCGCCACCGTCGCCTGGTCCGTGTTGGCCTGCTCGGCGACATCCTCGTCGCTGAGCTTGGTGTCCGCGGGCGCGCGGAAGTTGTCCGCAGAGACCATCGGCTCTGCGTCGGCCCCGTTCATGATCGCGGTGACCTGGCCGGAGTCCATCGCCTCGAGCTGCTCGCGGATGACCTTCAGCGGCAGGTAGTTGTCGCGCTGGGTGACCAGGATGTAGCGGAGACGCTCCACGTCCTCGTCGGTGAAGCGGCGGTAGCCGGAAGCGGTGCGCTGCGGGGTGATCAGCCCCTCGGACTCGAGGAAGCGGATCTTGGACAGGCTCACGTCCGGGAATTCCTCGCGGAGGCGTTCAAGGACCACGCCGATGGACATGGTCTTGGCTTTCCCCTTCGGGGACTGGCCAGCCGCTTTCAGCGGCGAGGTGCTACGGAGTGCGCTCACTGGTGGTGGATCTTTCGTTGCTACGTCTCGTGTCCCCCGCAATCAGCGAGGGACAGGTAAAGGATGATGCCCGGGACGCGGGCGTGTAGGAGAACCTTACTTCTCGTCGGCGATGAAGACCAGACGGAACTTACCGATCTGGATCTCGTCGCCGGTGGACAGCGTCTGGGAGTTGCGCGGCTCGCGGTTGACGTAGGTGCCGTTGAGCGAGCCCACGTCGACGACCTCGAAGGAGTCCTCCGTGCGGCGGAACTCGGCGTGGCGGCGGGACACGGTCACGTCGTCCAGGAAGATGTCGGCCTCCGGGTGGCGACCGGCCGTGGTGGAATCCTGGTCCAGCAGGAAGCGTGCGCCAGCGTTCGGGCCGCGCTTGACCACCAGCAGGGCCGCGCCCTCGGGGAGGTTCTCTGCACCGGTGATGCCGTCCTTGGATGCGGAGGCGCCGTTTTCCATCTCCTTCAGCAGGTCCGCACGGAACACCGAAGTCGTTTCCACCTGGTGCTGCGGGTTACCGGTGTTTTCGCTCATCACTTACTCCTGACTTTGTGTGATACCGACGCTTCCCGGCGAGAAAAGCCACCGCGTCGATGTCGAGGTTTTCAGTTAGCTGTTTGTCATACTACCGACTCGCGTCGGTTCTGTGGGCCTTTGCCACCACTCACCCACCAAGTTCGCAGGTAACGCTTCTGTAGCGCCCGAGCCCTTTATCGAAAGATATTCCCGATGCCGGAGATGACACTGTTGCCCGAACCCGCGAGCGGGTTGTCGGAGACCATGTAGGTCCAGGTGGCGCTCGGCCGTTTCCAGCCGGCGTCGGCGAGGTGGGCGCCGTTGGCGTCGATAAGCACCTGCTCAAAGGTGTCGACTGCCTGGTCGACGGCGCGATTGGCCAGCTCCTTGAACTCGCGGACGGCGATGCGGTGGTACTCGGTGATCGGGGTCTCGCGGGCGATGGCGCGCAGGTGGATGGATTCGCGCACGTCGTCCATGAGCGCGAGGTACTCGGACCACTCGGCGTCGAGGTGGAAGAGCATGATCTCGCGCGCCGCCTGCTCGCGCACAGCCTGGTCCAGGCCGGAAAGCCCGGCGGCGCGCTGCGGGCTGCGCTCGGCCAGCTCGCGCCACGCGGCATCGGTATCGAGCAGCGCCGCGCGGCGGGTATCTAAGATTTCGCGGTGGTCTGCGAGCAGCTTGTTGTACTTCCAGGTCTGGGAGTGGATTTCCAGAAGCTGGCCCTCGGTGACGCGCTGGCAGTGCTCGACGAATTGCTGGATGCGGTTCGACTCAATGCGGCCGTCCGCGCCCGGGTGGGCTGTAACCTGCTCGTCGGCGCCGCCGGTGGTGACGATGTCGTCCTCCAGCGAGACGAAGAACAGGCTTAAGCCCGGATCCCCTTGGCGGCCAGCGCGGCCGCGCAGCTGGTTGTCCAGGCGAGCGGAGCGGTGCCGGGCGGTACCGATGACTGCGAGCCCGCCGAGGGCGGCGACCTCGTCGTGGTCGGCCTCGTCCGCGCCACCGAGGCGGATATCGGTGCCGCGGCCCGCCATCTGAGTGGACACGGTCACGCGCCCCAAGTCGCCCGCCTCCGCGATGATGCGGGCCTCCTCGGCGTCGTTCTTCGCGTTGAGCACGTTAACCGCGATGCCGCGCGCCTCGAGTGCGTCGGCGAGCGCCTCGGATTCCGCGACGTCGTGCGTGCCCACCAGCACTGGCTGGCGGTTGGAGTGCAGCAGCGCGACCTCTTCGACGATCGCGCGGTTCTTCTCCTCCATCGTGGCGTAGATGCGGTCGGCTTCATCGAAGCGCTTGAGCTCGTTGGCCCGGTCGATCACCGCAACGTGCAGGTCGTAGAAGGAGCGCAGCTGGTCGGTGGCCTCGACGGCGGTGCCGGTCATGCCGCACACCGTCGGGTAGCGGCGCATGAGCGCTTGCAATGTGATCGAGTCGAGGATGCGGCCGCCCTCGGAAACCTTCAGCCCCTCCTTCGCCTCAACAGCGGCCTGCAGCCCGTCCGGCCAGCGCTGCAGCTCGGCCACGCGCCCGCGGGAGGCGTCGACGAGCGCGACCTTGCCGTCGTCGACGATGTAGTGCACGTCGCGGATCAGCAGGGCCTTGGCGTGTAGCGCGAGGTTCACGCGCACCAGCGTGGTGCCGATGTGGCCGTCGCCGTAGAGCGAGTCGATGCCCAGCAGCTTCTCCACGCGGTTCGCGCCCTCGTCGGTGAGGAAGACGTTTCGGCCCTCGGCGTCGATGGTGTAGTCCTTGTCCTCGACCAGGTGGGAGACGGCCTCGGTGATCTGCCCGGTGGCCTGCTCGCTACCTTCGGAGCCGGCGAGGACTAAGGGGACGAGCGCCTCGTCGACAAGCACACTGTCCGCCTCATCTACCAAGGCAACGTCGGCGGGCAGCTGGACAGTTTGCTCGCGCGAGGTGATCTGGTTGTCGCGCAGGTGGTCAAAGCCGATCTCGGTGACCGGCGCGTAGATGATGTCGGCGCGGTACGCCGCCACCCTTTCTGCGCGGCTGCTGGCCTCGGTGACCGCAGCGACGCTCAGCCCGAAGAACTCCACGAGCGGACGCATCCACTCAGCGTCGCGCCCGGCCAGATAATTATTCACCGTAATGACGTGGACGCGCTTACCCGTGAGCGCAAAGCCGGTGGCGGCCATCGCGCCGACAAGCGTCTTGCCCTCACCAGTGGCCATCTGGATCACGTCGCCCTCGAGCAGACGCAGCACCGCCTGGTTCTGCACGTCGAAAGGCCGCATGCCAAGCCGACGCTGCGAGGCGACCGTGAGTACGGCCAAGAAGCGCGACTTGTCCTTGATCTCGCCGTCGGCGACGGTGGTGCGGATGGTGTCTACCAACGCGGCGTCGTCAAGCTGCTCGAGCTCCGGCAGCAACTCGTAGGCAGCGGCGACAATCCCCTTGGACTTTTTGTTATTGCGCTCGGATGTCGAGCCCATCGCCTTCCAGAACCAGTCGAATGCGCCCATGCGCAGGGCCGTCCTTCCTCATCGCGGCACCGCAGGCGCGCGGGTCGCGCCGACGGCAAAGGTCAATGCTCCCAAGTCTAAGCGCTGCGCGCACTCGCCCACCGGGCGGGACTGTTGTTGGGAGATTCTTTGTGCCTTAGATTGTATGGCAGCCCGCGCGCACGTTTGGCGCGCAGCACTTGAGAAATCGCGAACAAACAAGAGAAAGCCCACGCCATGAAGTCTCTGAATCTCAAGGTCCCCTCTTCGACGGGGCTCCAGCTTGCCGCCACTATGGATCGCCCCGATGGGCCGGCAAAAGCCTACGCAATCTTCGCGCACTGCTTCGCCGGTTCGCGCCACACTCCTGGCGCATCGCGAATTTCGAAGCGGCTGACCGAGCACGGGATCGCTACCTTGCGATTCGACTTCCCAGGCCTGGGCCAGTCCGAGGGCGAGTTCGCCGAGACCTCGTTTAGCCAGAATGTTGACGATATCGTCGCGGTCGCGCAGTGGATGGATGAGCACTTCACGGCCCCGCAGCTGATCATGGGCCACTCGCTCGGCGGCGCGGCGGTGCTCAAGGCGGCGACCCGCCCGGAGCTAAAGAAGATGCTGAAGATGGTGGCCACCGTCGGCGCACCCTTCGACCCCGCACACTCCGTGCTGCACTACGCGGACAAGATCGGCGAGGCGGACGCGAACGGCTCCGTCCACGTCACGCTCGGCGGGCGCGAGCTGGTCATTTCGCGCCATTTCTTGGAGGATCTCGCGGAGACCAACCCGGAGGAATACCTGGGCAAGGTGCGCAAGCCGCTGCTGGTGGTGCACTCGCCTATCGACGTCACCGTAGGCATCGATAACGCCCAGACCATCTTCCAGCTCACCCGCTACCCCAAGTCGCTCATGGCACTGGACAAGGCCGACCACCTGCTCACCCGCCAGGGCACCGCCCAGCGCGCCGCCGACATCATCGGCTCCTGGGCCCAGCAGTACATCGTGCCCGAGTTCACTCCGGAGCCCACCGGCGATTCCAACGCCATTTCCTACTCGGCGCGCGGCACGAAGTACGGGGATGTCGTGCGCACCTCGGGGCGCGAAATCACCACCGACCGCGCGAAGAACGCCGGCGGCAAGGGCCAGGGCGTGACCTCGACAGGGCTGTTCATGTCAGCGCTCGCCGTGTCCTGCTCGCAGGCGATCAGGATCGCGGCGAAGGGCATGCCGCTTGACGACGTCCGCGTGGAAGTCACCCACGACGCAGACACCACCTTCACCCGCCACATCACCCTCTACGGAGACCTGACGGACGAACAGGTGGAGACCCTGCGCGCCGCCGGCGCCGCCTCCACCGTGGACGGCTACGTCGCTGCTAACGACATCACCACCACGGTGGACACCGCCACCGTCGAGCAGCGCCGCGAGCGCGACAAGCAGCGCTAACTATGGCCGCCCGCTCTCTTTCTGCCTGTGCGTGCGGATCTGGCAAGCCGTACGCCGCCTGCTGCGGTTCCTACCATCGCGGCGCGAAGCCGCTGACCGCCGAGGCGTTGATGCGCTCGCGCTACACCGCTTTTGTCCACGGCCTGCCCGAGTACCTGCACATCACTTGGGCAGCGCGGACCCGACCAAAGGTGTCAGAGCTGCCTGCGACCGGTATGCCCTTTACCCGGCTCGAGATCCTGCGCACGCAGGGTGGCGGCCCCTTTGACACGGAAGGCGTGGTGGAGTTTGCCGCCTACTCCCCCACCGGCGTGCAGCATGAGGTCTCCCGCTTCATCCGCGAAGACGGCGCGTGGGTCTACCTCGACGGCGACCTACGATAGGACGCTTAGACTGACTGACCTGCCGGTTTCCTTTTCTCCTCACAGTGTTGTAATCTGGCCGAGTTACCGCAGACGCGGTAGCGGACGGGCTGTGGCGCAGTTTGGTAGCGCACCACACTGGGGGTGTGGGGGTCGCAGGTTCAAATCCTGTCAGTCCGACAAAATCCGCGAGGGTACCGACAAAACGGCCGGTACCCTCGCTTTTTGCGTAGTCCCCCTAGCGAGACCTCACCCACTCGGGGTAGATTGCGTTTCAACCATTGGTAAGCCTGCCTACGTAAGGCAGACTACTCTGCATGGAATTGCTGTTGACCTACCTTGCTGTGGTGTTTGGCTGCGGGCTTATCGCATGGGCAGTCCGTCTCCCACCACTGATCGGGTTTCTGGCCGCGGGGTTTATCCTCAACGCCAACGGCGTCGCGCACGTCGAGGCCCTCGATCTCTTCGCCGACATCGGCGTCACCCTCATGCTCTTCGCCATTGGCCTGCGCCTGGATCTGCGGGCGCTGACGGATAAAGCCGTGTGGCTGACCGCCAGCGCCCACGTCTTGGTCATGACGCTTGTTGGCGCGGGATTCATCTCCGCACTTGGCGCGCTCGGCGCTTTCGGCCCCACGTCCTTCTCGGTCGCCGTCAACATCGCTCTGGTCTTGAGCTTTTCGAGCACCATCGTGGTAATCAAGATCCTCCAAGACCGCGGCGACGAGCAAGCGCTCTACGGCAATATCTGCGTCGGCGTGCTGATTATGCAGGACATCCTCGCCGTTGCTTTCATGAGCGTCCTCCGCGGCGAGCCCCCGCGCCTGTCCGCCTTCCTACTCGTCCTCATCGTCCCACTGCTCGCCCTGACCACCCGCCGCTGGTACAAACTCGGCCACGGCGAGCTGGGCGCGCTCTTCGGCATCGTCATGGCACTGCTTCCGGGCTACGCCCTTTTCGAGTGGGTGGGCCTTTCCGGCAGCCTCGGCGCCCTGGTCATGGGCGTGGTACTCTCTCGCTCCCCCGGTGCCGAGCAGCTCAGCCACTCGCTGTTTACCCTCAAAGAGCTGCTTCTCGTCGGTTTCTTCGTCAACATCGGCTTCCTCGGACTCCCGAGCTGGCAGAATCTTCTCGACGCCGGCCTGCTACTCCTCCTACTCCCACTCCAAGCTGTGGCCTACTGGGCGATCCTCTGGACACTGGGCCTGCGCAACCGCACCTCGGTGCTCGCAGCGCTGTTGCTTTCGAATTACTCCGAGTTCGCGCTGATCATCGCAGCCGTCGGCGTCGCAGACGGCTGGCTCAACCAGCGCTGGCTACTTTCTCTTGTGCTCGCGGTTTCGCTCAGCTTCGTTGTCTCGGCGATCTGCAACCCACAAAGCGTCTCGCGCGCCACCCACCTGGCGAAGCGCCTGCCCACGCGTCCGCCGCACAAGATTCACCCAGAGGATCGCCCCATCGAGCTTGGCGACGCCCACGCACTCGTCCTCGGCGTCGGCCGCCTCGGACTCGCCTGCTACAAGGAGCTCGCCGAGGTCTACGGCGCCCGGGTCCTGGGCGTGGAACACGACCCCGCCCGCGTCCGCCACCTGCAAGAACGCGGCTACAACGTGGTTGAAGGCGACGCCACTGATGTGGACTTCTGGGAGCGCGTCAAGGACAGCCACCAGATCGACATGATCATGCTCGCCATGCCCGCCCAACACGCAAACGTGGACACAGTCAAAGAGATCTACGCCTCCCGCATCAACCCCGAAGAGTGCACGATCAGCTCGGTGGCCATGTACCGCGAAGACGTCGAAGACCTCGAGGCCCTCGGCCTGGATGTGGTGGTACACCTGCTAGACGGTGCCGGTGAGTCCCTCGCCGAGCGCACCTTCACAAAGAACGAGCAGCGCCGCCTGCATGTCGCGGGAGATGCTACGGAATAGGCTGCACGTCACCGCACAAGGCCCTGAGCATTGTCGTTGTAGACGATTAGCGGGCGAAAAGCTTGGTAATCTCGGGACTCCATCCCCCAATATGCATGGAAGTAGTGATACCCATGACCACACCAAACAACGGAAAGAAGAACACTACCTGCAGTAATCACTTGGCGACCGGCGTCGGCGTCGGTGTCGCCCTGGGCGTCGTACTCGGCCTCACCGTTTCGCAGCTGGGCATCGCCCTCGGCGTCGCGCTCGGCATCATCCTCGGTGCCGTTGTCGGTTGGTACTACGACGAGCGGGAAAAGAAGAAGGGCAGCGCTGCGTAAACGCTCCCATGGTGGGTCTTCAGATGCTAAATTTTCACCATGAAGAAGACCCATCTCACATTCCTCACCCTACTATGCACTGCGTCACTTACTGCGTGTGGCGGACAGCCCGATGATGTTGCATCCTCGAGCGATGCGGATGTCAACGGAGCGTCGGAAAGCACTGCTCCCGAAAAGACGGCAGTGCAAACCATTGATATCTCCAACTGCGAACCTGCGGAAGGTGTCACCGGATTCGTTGATAGCGCCGCTGGCGCGAGCAGCTCCGGGGTCTCGGAGGACCTCGCTGCTGCACCAGAGAGCGGAACAGGCTACCGCTCTGGCATGCAGGAGGTAAAAGCTGCCAGCTTTGCTGCAAGCACAGCAAATCCCGAGGCGACGAAGGCCGCATGTCAGGTGCTCATGGACGGCGGGAGCGCGGCCGACGCGGCAATTGCAGCGCAGTTCGTGCTCGGACTCGTCGAGCCGCAATCTTCCGGCATCGGCGGTGGCGGCTACATTCTCTACTCCGATGCAAAGACCGGTAAGCGCATTGCCATCGACGGTCGCGAAGTAGCACCTGTCAGTGCCACCGAGACCTACTTGATCCAGAAATCAGACGACAACACCGACCCGCCAGTTCCCGATGCACGACGGTCTGGCCGATCAATCGGTGTGCCTGGGATCGTGGCCGCGCTCGGGGTGCTGCACGAGCAATATGGCAAGCAGGACTGGGCTGATCTCATTTCGCCCGCTGCCGACATGGCCGCGAACGGCTTCGAGGTGTCCCCACGGCTGGCCGCGCTGGTGGCTGACAACGCGGAAGATTTGCAGGCAAGTCCCAACGCGGCCGCCTACTTCTTTGACGAGCAGGGCACCCCGATCTCCGCGGGCACAACGTTGAAAAACCAGGATTACGCCGACACCCTGCAAAAGGTCGCACACGACGGTCCGGGTGCGTTCTACACCGGCGAGATCGCAAAGGCCATCGTGGAGGAAGCCACGCGCAACACGGACAACATGACACCTTCGGAGATGACGACTGCGGACCTCGCTGCCTATACCCCGAATGTGACTGAACCACTGTGCGGCGAATACAAGGAGTACGAGGTCTGCGGGATGCCGC
The DNA here is from genome assembly GCF_001814825.1 of Corynebacterium sp. HMSC071B10. Classification (NCBI taxonomy): domain Bacteria; kingdom Bacillati; phylum Actinomycetota; class Actinomycetes; order Mycobacteriales; family Corynebacteriaceae; genus Corynebacterium; species Corynebacterium sp. HMSC071B10. The sequence goes on from NZ_KV817992.1 coordinate 15,939, forward strand.
CCTCATCTTCAGGAGGTATCGCGGTGGTAGAGACACTGCGCCTGCTCAACGACATCGACCTCGCCCAGTACAAACCTGACAACCCAGGCGTTGACGGGGCCTTGCCAGCGCCCGAGGCGATTCACCTTGTCTCCGAGGCGGAGCGGCTCGCCTACGCCGACCGCGATGCCTACGTCGGGGACCCAGCATTCGTCGAGATCCCGGGCGGCCCGGAAGCACTGCTTGCCGACGCCTACACGTCCCAGCGAGCCGAGCTCATCGACCCCGACGCTTCTGCCGGAAAGGTCGAGCCGGGAGTTCTCGAGGAACCAGTCGGCGCCGGTGCCGATATCGCCGAGAACGGCACAACACACATCAACGTGATCGATAGTGAAGGCAACGCCGCGGCGATCACCTCCAGCGTCGAAGCTGCCTTCGGCTCCTTCCACTTCACGAACGGATTTGTGCTAAACAACCAGCTGACAGACTTCAATGCCGAACCGCTGAATGAGGACGGTACCCCTGCGGCGAACCGCGTTGAGGGAGCAAAGCGCCCACGCTCTTCGATGTCCCCCACTTTGCTGTTCAACGAAGACGGTTCTTTGGCCATGGCCCTAGGGTCGCCCGGCGGGTCCCTGATCATCCAGTACGTGGTAAAAACGCTGCTCGGAATCACCGATTGGGACATGAACGTGCAGCAGGCCATCTCTGCTCCTAACTTCGGGGCGAGGAACCAGCCTGAAACGAACATCGGAAGCGAGCATCCAGACGTCTCTGAAGACGCCCTTGCGGAAACAGTGGACAACTTGCAGCAAAAGGGTCACGCCGTGGAGCTTGATGAACTCACGAGTGGTCTTTCTGCGCTGCGTGTGACACCAGACGGAATCTATGGAGGTGCCGACCCCCGCCGCGAAGGCATCGTTCTTGGCGGGTAGCTCGCCGGATTGCTCAGCAACCTGCGAGAAGATCCGTCGACGCACTGAAAGACTAGGAGATACCAGTCTGCGGCCGCGGACTGGTATCTCCTGCGTTATGGAAGTGTCTCCTACGTTATGACAAATGGAGCTAGCTCCATTTGGACGTACGGCGGGATGGCGACCTCGTGTTTTCCAGGTGGGGTTGACCCAAATGGAGCTAGCTCCAAATAGAGAAACCGGATGAGCGCGACCAGGGCTTTTACCAGCACCCTTTATCCAAATGGAGCTAGCTCCATTTAGCAATGTCGTTCAACGGCGACCTGGGGTTTTGCAGTCGGCGCGCCCCCAAATGGAGCTAGCTCCGTTTTGTTGAGAAGCCAAGAGGTTTTTGGACACGGAGTCCGAAAACTTCTTGGACAGACAGCCGAGGATCATCAAGCCGCAAGGAGTGTGGAATCTGCGGCCGCGGACTTTCGGGATGAACAGTCTGCGGCCGCAGACTCGGGAAACCTGCATCACCTGTCCCCCGGCACTGTGTGCTAGCCGCGGACGTTGTTACCGATCACCGTCGGCAACACCAAGGGAGATTGCCCCAGCAGCGCCTCCAGGTTCCCATCACGCTCGACCGCGCTGGTGACCGCTTTAACCTTCGCCTGCGACTTGCCTTGTCCCTGCCCTCGACCACCAGCAGCACCCATCGGACCAGCAGCCATCACACCACCGCCACGACCACCAGCCGCAGCACCGGCAGCAGATCCACCAGCCGCTGCCGCACCCGGCAGCTGGCCTGCAGCGCCTGGCGCACCAGCACCGAAACCTGCAACACCACGACCAGCGCCCATACCAGCACCAGCGCCGACAAGACCCGCGCCAGCACCCAACGTACCACCAACAGCAGCACCCGCCGCACCAGCAGCGCCCGCGTGTGCATCACGCGGCACACGACCACGCGCACCGTGTGCACCAGATCCACGACCAGTACCGGCGCCGGCGCCGACCGGGCCAGCCACACCACTAGCACCACCAGCGGAAGCACCACCAGCACTACCAGTACCGGCGGCCACCGTGGGCGACACACCACTGACACCGGAAGTACCTGCACCACTCGGGCCTGCCAGGCCAGCAGCACCGGGCTGGCTAAGCGTGCCTGCACCACCCGCACCAGCCGTCGGCACCAACCCAGCACCCGCACCGGCAGGAGCGAGCTGGCCCAGGCCAACCGACGCGGCTTGAGTACCCGCTACACCAGCAGGGGTTTTCGCAGCCACCTGCTCTAACACCTCAGGGGTGGGCAACCCATACTCGCCAACCACCTGGGAAGGCGTCACTGCCTGCCCCAACGCGCCAAGACCTGCAGCGGTAAACGCATCACGCAACGTCCGCGGCAAGGGAGAGTCCCCAAACTCCGGTGCCTGCGGGCTTGGCATATCTCCAACCGCGAACCCATCACCTGGGATCGAACCCAGATCCGGCAGTAGGCGATCAAACACCGGCACCACCGGCTGCAGCGACGCAGTCAACCGCGGTGGAAACACCCCCAAATACGACTGCTCAAACAACGCCCGCGACGGCCCCGGCAGGCCAGCCCACACCGCCACAGCACCATGGGCCATCAGCTGCTCCGCACCAGCAACCTGCGCCAACCCGGCAGCATGGCCCTGCATCAACACCGAACGGGCCACATACTCCTGGCCCACACGAGAGACTTCCCCAAGCTTGTTGATTGCACCGGCCACAAACTCCGTTTCCGAAGAATCAGCAAGCATGCCGGCGACCGCCGGTAGCTGGGCGACCACCGACTGCACTAGCGCTGCGTTCTTCGCCCAAAACGCCGCAGCCGCTGTTGCCTGTGCGACCTGGGTCGCCATCAACTGCTGATGCAACACAGGAAGCGAGGCCTGCGCACCCGCAGCAGGGCGCGGGTTGGCAAACGAATTGGCGTTCTCATACTGCGACAACGTCCGCCCCATCAACCCAGCAACCGCACCAGCACCACCAGTACGCTCCACCACACCAATCGAGCCCAACAAACCTGCAACCGAGCCATCGGCACGAGAGGTGTTCTCCGCACTCACCCGCAACACGTCAGCAACTGTTTGCAGCCACTCCCCCAACACACGATTCGCCTCCGGCGCAGACGCCGACGACACCCGCGAATGCGTCCGCCCCACACCATCCAAACCAGACACCAAGGAAAAGCCGTCTAGCCCCATAAAGTGGCCCCGAATTCCCGACCCATCGAGCTGAGCAGATAATTTTTTAAGAGTATTGACGGCGTCACTGATGCTGTCAACGTTGATATCAATACGATTGTTCATGTTCCCCCCTGATAGTTTCGAGATTGTGCCCCCGTTGCACAACCATCGTCTTTGAACGTACACGAATCTTGACGCTGTTTCTATGAACGATCGTTGGCTGACTTCCTGTTTTGTGTCGATGCGCCGTACAGGCTCTCTAGCTGGCCCGTTGCTAGCTCACACGGATCATACTGAGATTTCTTTACCCCCCGTAATGAAATGCCAACCGCTAAGCCTCCCCTGCGGGTATCTACTTGTGCAACGCACATTTCATCGTTGATCGATTTATTTCTGTGCGTAAAAAGACCGGGTACCGCAGACACGGGGAAGTCCACTTCATCATTCGCTAGGGCTGCTGTTGTGACATCGAGATTCGTGCGCGTGGCAGAAACTAGCTGAGTAATTCCGTCCTCAAGATCATCCACGCTGCAGTCCCTGCTTACTTCTTCACCTATGGCCTGCCGCGGTTCCAAGCTCTCCACCCCCGTCATCCCCGCCGCCGCGTACTCCTCAGCCGAAATCTCGGTACACGGGTCGAAAAGGTTGTCGCCAAGCGTGTCCGGATCAAAATCCCCAAGCTCCAGCGTCCCACTCGCAAAATGGAACGCGGGCACTTCAGGCTCCGCCACTTCCGCGACCGGCTCGCCGCCTTCAGCAGCACACCCCGCCAGCAGCCCAACTGCCAAGACGCACAGCGCACTCGTCGTCCTTTTCCCCATAACTTCCCCCTGATTCACACGCGGATACAAGCGCCACCAGTATGGCGCAGCTCCGCACCGCGCGCCACCGCAGCGCCGCTACACGCACACCTTCAGCGCGCCTGCGTCGACTGAGATCTCTACCGCGGTGACCTCGCCAACCGGGTCGCCGTCGACTTCGAAGATTTCCGGGGCGGCAAAGAAGGCCTTGACGTGGCTGCCTTCCGAATACTCCAGGTCAGCGAAGTTCACCACCGGCGGGTCCGGGTTAAGTCCTCGCAGCCGCGCGGCCTTGTTCGCCACCAGGTTCAGCCCGATCTTCGTCCACCCGATGGGCCCTCGCGGAGCCATGCCGACGGCGTTGAGCAGGCCGTCGTCGGGGCGGGCTTCGGGAAGCAGGGGGATCTCGTTGATCAACTCCCCGCAGTTGCCGAAGATCAGGGTGTGTAGGCGGGCGGCGTGGGTGCGATGCCCATCGACGGTGTAGGTCACGTTGATCCGGTTGCCGCCGCGCAGCGAGCGCGCGATCCCGGAGATATAGGCCAGCGGGCCGATGCGCCGTTTGAGGCCCTCGTCGGTGTACTCGATCATCTGCGCGTCCAGGCCGACCCCGGCCATCACGAGAAAGCCGAGGCGTTCGTTGCTGGCGTCGGGGCGTGAGAGTTTGGCGCGGCAGACGTCGATAAGCATGTGCTCGCCGCGGAAAGCCCTGCTTACCGACGCCTCGAGCCCCAAGTCCAAGCGAAGATTGCGCGCCAACAGATTCCCGGTGCCGGTCGGCACGATTCCCAGCGCGATTCCGGAGTTGGCCAGCGCGGTGCCGACCTGGCGAACCGTGCCGTCGCCGCCGGCGACCAGCACCACGTCGACGTCGGAGCGGCGCAGCGCGGCGGCCTCCGCCTCGCCCGAGTCGTCCGGGGTCGTGGCAATCCACTCGATCCGGCACTCGCTCGGCGCATGGCGCGCGACCACCGCGCGGAGGCGATCCTTATCGATCTTGGCAGGATTGAACACGACGACGGCGGCTCGTGGAGAATTCTGCATCACACCGCACAAGCATAGGGCACGGGGCCGAAACTTCCCGGTACCCTTTAACGCATCGGCACGCCGAAGAACGCGAGCTGTGTGCGCGTGGCGAACCCGCGGGTCGTCGTCTCCGAGGTGTCGTAGGCGCCGCCGGGCCAGATGTGCGGTCCGCCGGTGACTCGGTAGTGCACCAGGGGCGCGTCGCAGCCGTCCCAGCGCAGCTCGGACACCGTTTCGGAGAGTGGCTTTTCCACGTACTCGGGCGCGCAGTGGTTGCGCTGCGCGGTCTCCTCCAGCATCGCCTCGATCGACTCGTAGGCCGTGTCGTGGCGCTCGCCGCCGGAGTAGCTCATCACCGAGTCATCAGTGCCGTGGAAATCCACGTGCTTGATGGGGATGGATGAGCACCCCTCCGAAACGCGGTGATAGAACGCCGCCGAGACAGAAGCCACCGCGGTAAAGTCCTGCGGGCGCTGGCAGCCCAGGTAGGTAGCAAACCCGCCGCCGTTCGACAGGCCAGTGGCAAACACGCGCGCCTTGTCCACGGAGTACTCGCCCATCACTTCCTCGCGTACCGCGTCGACAAACGCTAGGTCCTCGCCGCCCGACGTCTTCGCGTACGGAGCGGGCGCCCACGCGCGTCCGACCCCGTCCAGGTAGACCACGATCGCGTCAGCGACATCAAGCCGCGAGTACTTGCGTATCGACGCCGCGTCTTCCCCATAGCCGTGGAACACAAAAATCATCGGGAGGCTCGCGCGCTGCTTAGCCCCGGGCGGGACGCTGAGTAGGTAGCTGCGCTCGCGCTCGCCGACCTGGATCTTTCGCTCGTGCGTGTCCGGCCTGCTCCACGGCTCCACCTCAGCCACATGGTCGCGCACCGAGGAGGGCACAATCTCCGAGATCTGCTCCGGTGCATCCGCGCAGGCGGCACTACAAAGCACCACGCCGGCCGCAGCCAGCAGGCCCGCCGTGCGCAGTGCTGTCATAGTTCCTCCCAAAACCTTCGACCCGGTACATTAGTCGATTATGAAGCCCAGTGGAAAGCAACAGCCCGCCTTCCGCGACGAGCAGCATCGCACCAGCTCAGCGCGCGCTTTTAGCGACGGGGCGACGCTCTACCACGCGGTGCGCCCCTCCTACCCGCCCGCCGTCGCCAGGCTTTTGGGCACGCTCCCTTCGCGCGCGGGCGGTGCCCGCATCCTCGACGTCGGCGCCGGCACCGGCAAGCTCACCGAGCTGCTCACGGAACACACGGAACAGCACGTGTTCGCCTGCGACCCATCCGCCGACATGACCCGCGTGCTGCGTGAGCACCTGCCCGAGGTGCCCGTCTGGCGCGCCACCGCAGAGGCCACCGCGCTTGCCGACGCCGCCGTCGACGCCATCACCTGCGCGCAGACCTGGCACTGGGTCGACACAGCCGCCGCCAGCGCCGAGGCCGCCCGCGTGACCAGCGAAGGCGGCAAACTGCTGCTGTGCTGGAACACGCTCGCCGTCAACCATCCGTGGGTCTTAAGGCTCAGCCGCATCATGCACTCGGGTGATGTGCAGCGCGCCGGGTTCTACCCGCAGGTCGCGCGCCCCTGGGTGTTAGAGGGCGAGCTGCGCGAGACCTGGGCACAGCTCGTCACCACCGACGAGTGCTTCGACCTGATGGCCTCTCGCTCCTACTGGCTCCGCGCAAACCAGAAGACACGGGAGAAGATGGTGGCCAACTTGGATTGGTACCTCCACGAGCGGCTCGGCTTCGAGCGCGGACAGCGCATTCCGCTTCCCTACCGCGTCGACGCCTTCGTGTACGGGAAGCAGTGCTAGTTACTTACGACGCCGCGGGTTCCGCTCACGCACGCGCACCGCGATACGCACCGGCGTGCCGTGGTAACCGAAGGTCTCGCGGAACTTGCGCTCCAGGTAGCGTCGATAGCCACCGTCCAAGAAACCGGTAGTAAACAGCACAATTGTCGGCGGGCGAGTGGTTGCCATCGTGGCGAACAGCAGCTTGGGCAGCCGGTTGTTCTTCATCGGCGGCGGGTTCGCGGCGATCGCCTCGCGCAGCCAGTTGTTCAGCTGGCCGGTGGAGATGCGCTTATCCCAGTTCTCCAGCGCCTCCGTCATCGCCTTTTCCAGGCGGTGCAGGCCGCGGCCGGTTTCCGCGGAGATGTTCAGCTTGGTCACCCACGGCAGGTGGCCCATCATCTCGTCGAACTCGCGGTCAAAGTAGTACCGGCGGTCCTCCTCCATCAGGTCCCACTTGTTAAAGCAGATAACCATCGCCTTGCCCGCCTCGAGCACCATGGAGATGACGCGCTGGTCCTGCTCCGAGATCTCCTCGGAGGCGTCGATCAGCACGACGCAGACCTCGGCCGCATCGATCGTGCCGCGGGTGCGCAGGCTCGCGTAGTACTCGTGGCCCTGGGCGTTCTTGACCTTCTTGCGCAAGCCAGCGGTGTCAATGAACTTCCACATGTGCTCATCCAGCTGGATCATCTCGTCCACCGGATCCACCGTGGTGCCAGCAACGTTGTCCACCACCGAGCGGTGCGACTTGGCCAGCTTGTTCAACAGGCTCGACTTGCCCACGTTCGGGCGGCCGACCAGCGCGACGCGGCGTGGACCATCCGTGATGGAGGGCTTGGCGCGCGGCTCGTCCGGGAACAGTCGCAGAATCTCGTCGAGCACGTCCGCGCCGCCGCGGCCGTGCAGCGCCGAGACCGGCCACAGATCGCCCAGGCCGAGCCCGTAGAACTCGGCGGCGTCGCCCCATTGGGACTCAGACTCGAACTTGTTCGCCACCAGGATCACTGGTACCGGCGAGCGCTGCAGGTTGCGCGCCATCACCGCGTCCGTCTCGGTGATCGCGGTCTGTGCGTCGACCACCATCACGATCACATCGGCGGTCTCCATCGCGGCTTCTGCCTGACGTGCGATCGCGCCGTGGATGCCGCGGGCGTTGGGGTCCCACCCGCCGGTGTCCTGCACCCAAAAGCGACGCCCGCCCCAGTCGGCCAGGTAGCTCACCCGGTCGCGCGTCACACCGGGGTGGTCTTCCACCACGGCCTCCCTACGACCGATGAACCTGTTGACCAGGCTCGACTTGCCCACGTTCGGGCGACCCACGATCGCTACCGTGGGCAGGTTCTCCTCCACCACGTCCGGCCGCATGATGCCGAAGGACTCTTCGATCTCCGCCCAGTCTTCGTCGGTGTATTCGGCGAAGTCGGCATCTGAAAAGTCGCTGGTGTCAAAGTCGGCGTCGTAAAACTCGGCGTCGTCCGCCCCGAGGGTTTCCGGGCTCAGCTCCTCGTAGCCGGAGGCGTCGATGCCCGGCTGGATGAACTCCGTCTCGGGTGCGTTCTCAGCACCCGTGTCCTTGTGCTCCTGGGTCACTGCGCGCTCCTTTCAATCAGTCCAATGAGGGCGTTAAGCACCTCGTCGGGGGCCATTGCTGAGGTATCAATCACTTCCGCGTCATCGGCCGGGCGCAGCGGACTAGTGGCACGGGAAGAGTCCAGCTCGTCGCGGCGCTGCACATCCGCCAGCACCGTTTCGAAGTCGGCGTCGCGGCCTGCGGCGACGTCCTGGTCATAGCGGCGCTGGGCGCGTACTTCGGCCGACGCTGTCATGAAGGCCTTCGCGGGGGCGTCGGCAAGCACGACGGTGCCGATGTCACGGCCCTCCACGATCGCGCGGTGCGCCTCGCGGGCGAGCTTGCGCTGCAGCTCAACCAGGTTCACGCGCACTTCGGGGATCGCCGAGACCGCGGAGACGTTCCGGGTAACCTCCGGGCCGCGGATCTCGCCGGAGACGTCCTCGCCTGCCAGCAGGACCTCTTTCGCGTCCGGGTCATCGGAAACCTCGAGCGGCAGGTCCTTCGTCGCCTCGATCACGGCCTGCGTATCCGCCGGGTCGACGCCCGCGCGCAGCACTGCCAGCGTGGCGACGCGGTACATCGCGCCGGTATCCACGTACTTTGCGTCCAGGCGCTTCGCCAGCGCGCGGCAGGTGGTGGACTTGCCGGTGCCGGAAGGCCCATCGACAGCCAGGATGAGCCCGCCGTCAGGCATGTTAGAAATCTGTGCGGTACCCATTTACATCTGCACCGCCTTGTACAGCGAGGCCAGCTCGGAGGAGTTCAGCGCGCGCATCGCGCCCGGCTTCATGTCGCCCAGCTGCACAGTGTGCACCTTGGTGCGCACCAGGCGCTGGACCGGGAAGCCGCACTCCTTGAGCATGCGGCGCACTATGTGCTTGCGGCCCTCGTGCAGCTCGACGCGGATCAAGGACTGGCCGTTGTGTACGTCGACGATCTGCGCGTAGTCGGCCTTCGCCGTGCCGTCGTCAAGCACAACGCCCTCTTTCAGCTTCTTGACCAGGTCGCCCTTCGCCTCGCCCAGCACGGTGGCCAGGTAGGTCTTGGACACGTTGTACTTCGGGTGGGTCAGCCGGTTGGCCAGCTCCCCGTCGTTGGTCAGAAGCAGCAGGCCCTCGGTATCCGCGTCGAGGCGGCCGACGTGGAACAGGCGCTGGCCGGAAGCCGTGCGCTCGGACAGGTAGGAGCCGACCGAGGTGCGATCGAACTCGTCGTGCATGGTGGTCTGCACCCCGCGCGGCTTGTTAAACGCGAAGTACTCCATCTCCTCGTTGACGTTGATGCGGGTGCCGTCGACGCGGATGATGTCCACGTTCGGGTTCACGCGCGTGCCCTGCACCGTGATGATCTTGCCGTTGACCTCGACGCGACCCTGGTCAATCATCACCTCCGCGTGACGACGCGACGCCACACCCGCCTGGGCCAGCACCTTCTGCAGCCGGATCCCGTCCGTCTTCTGCTTCCGGGCCTTGGTCTCATCGTCGTCCCACCAGTTGTCTTCCAGCGGGTGGGCCTCATGCTTCTTCGCGTTCTCACGCCGTTTGTCCAGGCGCACGTTCTGTTTCTTCGCCGGCTTTGCGTAGGAAGGGTAGAACGGCTCGTCCTTCCCCGTGTCCGGTGTGCCGTCTCGGCGAGCGGGAGGAGTCATGTGTGAATCCTTTACATCCATATTGGGGTTGTGCGGGTGACGCCAACATAAGCGGCACCGCGCGTGTTCGGGGCAGAGTCTACCAGCGACAACCGGCGTCTACCAGCCGCTACCACGCGTCCTCGATCGCGTCGACCTCCGGCAGCAGCGGTGCGAGGTCCGGCAGCCGCGACAGCGAGTCGATCCCCAACAGCTCCAAGAACAACTCGGTGGTGACGTAGCGGTGCGCGCCCGTCGCCTCGTCCGGGTCCACCTCCGCGATCAGCCCGCGCAGCGTGAGCGTGCGCATCACCCCGTCTACGTTCACGCCGCGCACGCCGGCGACCTGCGCGCGCGTCACCGGCTGGCGGTACGCCACCACCGCGAGTGTCTCCAGCGCCGCGCGGCTGAGCTTGGACTGCGTCCCGTCCAGCACAAACGCCTCGACCGCCTCCGCGTTCTGCGGCCGCGTGTACAGCCGCCATCCCTCCTGCGTCTCCCGCAGGTCGATCCCGCTGCCGCGCGTGTCCAGCTCCGCGGCCCACTCGCGCAGGACCGCATCAACGTCCTCGCGGGTCGCACCCAGCACACCCGCGACGGCCTCCGCCTCCACCGGCGTGTCCACGACCAGCAGAATCGACTCCAAGCGCGAGCGCAGCTGGGAAACCATCGGCATATCCATGCCCACAGTTTATAAGGGGCTATTGCTTGTCGACGCCCGCGTGGCCCGATCGACGGCGCTCCGCTAGAAAGCGCAACCAGCACGTCGATAGTGCTGAATTGGGATCTTCGAGCTCCGATCTGCGCTGTTTAGCCCGCGGCCGGGCTACATGACGAACACAGCGGCCGCAGATTGACGAAAATCCCAAGGTCTTCGTCGTGGAGGTTTCGTCATGTAGCGCGTGATCCGCTCACGCCCAGTTGCTCGCCGCAACGACGGCCGGGTCCACCTCGAGCCCGGTCCAGGACACCTCCAGTGGGCCGAGCGCTTCCTCCTGTTTCGTCTCCACCGCGCGCGCCTTGTAGAGCTCGAGCAGCGCGAGAAACCGGCCGACGATCTCCATCGACAGCGCGCAGTCCTTCGTCAGCGAGGCGAAGCTAAGCCACTGGCTCGCCCCCACCACCTTGAGCGTGTCCAGGATTCGACCGGCTTGCTCCGGCACCGAGACCTCCACCGCGTGCAGGTGGTCCACACCGACTTCTTCCGGCGGCTTGGGGCGGAACACGCTGGCGGCCAGCTGCGCAAAGCTCGCCGGGGTGTGACCGAGGTTGACCGGCGGCAGCAGGTCCGCGAACTGCGGCTCCATGGAGACAGCGCGCGGGTAGCGTCGCTGCGCGTGCTTCTGCCACTCAGCGAACTGGTCCGCCACCTGCTGGTAGGCGCGGTACTGCAGAAGGCGGGCGAAGAGCAGGTCCCGTGACTCCAACAGCTCAATGTCCTCGATCTCCTCGTCCTCGCCCCGGGGCACCAGCCGCGCGGCTTTGAGGTCGAGCAGCGTGGCCGCGACCAGGATGAACTCGGTAATCTCGTCCAGGTTCGCGGTCTCACCAAGCGCGCGGGTGTACGCGATGAACTCGTCGGTCACTTCGGCGAGCGCAACCTCGGTCACGTCAAGTTTCTTTGAGCTAATCAGGTTTAAGAGCAGGTCGAAGGGGCCCTCGAAATTGTTGAGGACCAGCCGGAACCCGGTAATCTCCGGCTGCTCGCCCACCTGACCTTGGGTGCCGCCGCTTGCGGGGTCAGCCACGCCGCCCTACGCCGTGCCCCGCTCGGTGCGCTCGAGGAGCTCGCGCGCGAGGTTGCGGTATTGCTCCGCGCCCTGCGAACGCGGTGCCCAGGTGATGATCGGCTCGCCGGCCACCGAGGTCTCCGGGAAACGCACGGTGCGGGTGATCACGGTGTCAAAGACTCGCTCGCCGAAGACCTCCACCACGCGGTCCATGACCTCGCGCGCGTGCGTGGTGCGACGGTCAAACATGGTAACCAAGATGCCCACGATGTCCAGGTCGAAATTGATGCGGTCGCGCACCTTCTCCACGGTATCGGTGAGCAGGGCGAGCCCGCGCAGCGAGAAGTACTCGCACTCCATTGGAATGATCACGCCGTGGGAGCAGGCCAGCGCATTGACGGTGAGCAAGCCGAGCGACGGCCCGCAGTCAATGATGATGATGTCGTACTCGTTGCGCACCGGGCGCAGCGCGCGAGCCAGGGTGTGCTCGCGCCCGACCTCGTTGACCAGCTGGATTTCCGCCGCCGAAAGGTCAATGTTGGCGGGCACCAGATCGAGACCGCTGACGTTCGAGTGCTTGATTGCGGCGTGGATGCTCGCCGTGTTGTCAAAGAGCAGGTCGTAGACCGTCACCTGCTCCTCGTCGTGGGAAACGCCCAAACCTGCAGACAGCGCGCCCTGGGGGTCTAAGTCAACCAGGAGGACTTTCCTGCCCTGCTCCGCCAGGCAGGCACCGAGGTTGATCGTCGACGTCGTCTTGCCCACGCCGCCCTTCTGGTTCACCATCGACAGCACGGTGGCCGGGCCGTGCTTGTCCAGCGGTGCCGGTTCGGGGAACTCGCGGTAGGGGCGTCCCGTGAGGAAGGTTTTCTGCTCGGAGGCATCGAACAGTGCGTCATCTGCCATTGTCGGTCCTTTCCTTCAGCCGTCGGCCCAAACGTCCAGTGAGCATCTGTACATCCAAATCCGCGCCAGCGGCGAAGCGCCCAAAGTTCCGCCGTAACGCTTGACGCGTCTATCTTACAACGTTGGCATTAACCGCGTGCGCGGGAACGGCGGACGAAGAACACAATGATCAGCGCCAGCGCAGCAAGCAGCGCGACCCCGCCGATCACGAGCGGGAGCACCGAGCTGCCCTTACTCGAAGAGTCAACGGTACCGCCTTGATCTTCCACCGGTTGCGCCTCATCCTCCGCACCGGAGGCCGGGGCGTTCGTCGCCGTAATCTCCGCGATGAACTCTGCCTTGCCGTCGCGCACAACCTCCATGATGAAGGGGTTATCAGGGGTCTCCCCTTCCGGATACGTCAACGTCATGGTCCGCTTCGCCGCATCCACGTCGCGCTTCACACCCTTGATGATGTTGCCCTGCGCGTCCACGTAGCGCAGCTTCGCACCCTCGCGGTCCGCGTTGGCATACTTCATCAGGTCACGGGCCTTGCGCAGCGAGACCTTCACCACGAGCGTGTTGCCGTCGATCTCACCGTCAAAGGCCAGCCGCTTCGCACCAGAGGTGTCGACTTCCTCCGCCTTCTGTCGGTCGCCGCGCGCGGGTGCTGCCTCACCGCCGCCCCCGCTGCTTTGCGACGCCCCGCCGCCTCCACCACCGGAGCCGCCTTCACCAGCGCCACCGGTGCTTTCGCCGGAATCTTCACCAGCCCCCTCGCTGGCACTTCCGCCGCCGCTTCCGCCAGCAGCTGCGCCACCGCCGCCTTCAGCGACGTCGTCGGCGTCAGCCTGCTCGCCCTCACCGACCGCGACGAGGTTGACCGTCGCCGTCATGCCACCGGCGCTCGCGGGCACGCTTGCCGTGGCCCCGGGTGTATCCGGCGCGGTGACAGAGACCTGCGTGCCGTTCGAGGTGACCTGCCACCCGCCGCTGGAGTAGTTCACATCCACCGGGACGCCAAGGTCCACGGTGGTGGTCTCGCCGGCGCGGACGGTGACCTCGGAGGGGATCATCGACTGCACATCAGCCGGGTTCATGCCCTCGGGCAGCTGCGCGGGCGCGATGGATGCTGAGGCCAGTGCCAGTGCTGCGACCGCGGCGACGCTCAATGTTGCGCGGGCGGCAGTGCGGGAATACGTCACGGGTGCAAAACCCTCCTGTGTGTGAACAAAACGTGCAAAACGGTTAATCTACACCCTCCGGCTGGCAGCGCTTGACACGGTGCGCACAGCTAACCATGAGTTAGGCGCGCGGGTGCGCCTGCTGCCACACCTCGCGCAGGTTTGCCGCGGTCACGTGCGTGTAAATCTGCGTGGTGGTCACCGAGGAATGCCCGAGCAATTCCTGGACTGTGCGCACGTCCGCGCCGCCCTCCAAAAGATGGGTGGCAAAGGAGTGGCGCAACGTGTGCGGAGAGATATCCTTCTCAATCCCCGCGCGACGCGCTGCCTGCTTCAGCACCGTCCACGCGCTTTGCCGCGACAAGGCCCCGCCGCGGGTGTTGAGGAACAGCGCGTGGCTCTTCCCGGTGGCGAACGCGGGTCGCACGCGCACCAGGTATGCGCCGACGGCCGCCTGGGCGTGCGAGCCGACCGGCACCAGCCGCTGCTTGTTGCCCTTGCCGGTGACCGTGATGACCCCCTCGGTGTCGTGCACGTCGTCCACGTTCAGCGAGAGCACTTCCGAGACGCGCGCCCCCGTAGCGTACAAAAGCTCTAGCAGCGCCCGGTCCCGTACGCCGATTGGTGTCTCGGTCGGGCAAGCGTCCAGTAGCGCCTCGACTTCGTGCACGCTCAAGGTGTCGGGCAGCTTCTCCCCCTGCTTAGGCGGTGCCACCTCGGCGGCGACGTCGGCGTCGAGTACGCCCTCGGCCACGCCGAACTTGTGCAGCCCGCGGGCAACGACCAACGCTCGGGCGGTCGATGAGGTCGACAGCCCGCGCGACCCGTCCACGCCGCGGCGCAGGTCAGCAACATAGGCTTCCACGTCCCGGGCCGTCACCTGCCGCAAATCGGTGATGTCGGCGCGTTCGAGCCAGGTGAGGTAGCGGTTGACGTCGCGTCGATAATTGCTCTCCGTGTGTGCCGAAACCCCGCGCTCGACAATGAGGTGGGTCAGCCAGCGCTCGGCGAGTGTGCGTGCGTCCACCTAGAACTGCTTCAAATCCGGGCCCGTACGGCGCTTGGCCAGCGACGTCGGGCGGTACTCGAAGGGGGTCTCCACCGACCGCGGGGTGGCGCGGCCTGCGGCGACCTCGCTCGCGGCCAGGACACCGGCGATCGCAATCGAGTTGACGATCTCCCCGCGCAGCACCGCATCCCGGGCATCCGCCAGCGGCATCCAACTCACGGTCATGTCCGCCTCCTCGTCCTCGGCCGACGGGCGCGGCACCTCGCGCAGGTCTTGGGCAAGGAAGACGCGCACCGCTTCCTCCGCAAAACCGGGCGAGGTCACCAGATCCACGAGCACGGACCAGTTGCCGGCCTCCAGGCCAGCTTCCTCAACCAACTCGCGCTTCGCGCAGGTCAGCTCGTCCTCGCCCGCCATGTCCAGCAGCCCGGCGGGCAGCTCGAGCAGGCGGCGGCGAACCGCATGACGGTATTGCTCCACCACGGCGATCTCGCCTGCCTCGTTGAGGGCAACCACGGCGACCGCGCCGAAGTGCTCGACGATCTCCCGGTTGGCCACCTTGCCGCCCGGCATCTCGACGCGGTCGCGCCGCAGCGCCAAAATCGGCGACTGGGCGAGCAGCTCGGAGCCTGTCACAGTGAACTCGTGCGGCACGTCTAGGACTCCTTGTCTTCGGCTGCACCAAGGACGGTCCGGATACGGCCCGCCTCGGTTTCCACGGCCTCAATGAAGGTGGCCTGCTCAAGCTCCGGGGCCTTCCACGCGCCCATCTCGCGCACGCTCAGCACGGTGGTACCCGTGCCGCCGAGCGCGTCGGCGAAGTCTCCGAGCAGCTGCTGGCCGAACTCGCCGGCCTCACCTGCATTCTCTGCGTCACCGGCATCCGCGGTGTCCCCGCCGACGATCACGATCGCATCGGCCGGGACAACGTCGCCGGAAAAGTCGAGGAAGCCGCCTTCACGCAGCGCGTCGAGCACGAACTGGCGGTCCCCGGCCGCAGCGATCCCCTCGCCGGTTTCCGGGTCCGCGAACAGCGCGGCCCCCAGCGACTCGCCGGCGTGCACGCCCGGTCGGCGCTGCTCCACCGACAACTGCGCGCCAGCCGGCAGCGTGTTGGCGATGAGCGAGGACAACGCATCCGCGGAGTCCTGCGAGGTGAACTTCTCCGTCAGCGCGATCTCGCCGGAGTTCTTCGCGCCCGCCCGGTCAAGCAGCCAGCGCACCGCGGCGACGTCCTCGTCGGCGGCGCGCGCTGTGCGCAGTACTGTCACGTGGGCGTCGTCAAGCGTGCCGCTGACGAGTGCCGCGGAGTGGTCGCCGAGCAGGCTATCCGCATCATCGGCGTAAGACTCCGCGCGCTGCATCTCACGCATCGAGGCGGCAGACTCCTGCCCGAAAGGCTCGCCCTCGCTGCGCATCGCCGGCGCGAGCACGAGCGCCCCCGCGGCCACGCCGAGCGCGATACCCCAGCCGAGCCCCGCAACGACAAGCCCGCTTGCACGTGATGAATCAGACATATTTGGCTACCCCTTCTCCGCTATTCAAACAGGCCCTGCACCGACAAGGCGATGCTGTTCCAGGTGTTAATCAAGTTCTCGCTGAAGTCGCCCGCGCCGTAGAGCCCCACGACCACGACGATCGTGGCGAACGCCACCAGGATGCCCAAAATGGCCCACGCCCACGCGACCCCGCCGTTCGACGGCACGGCGTAGAGCTGCTCAATCACCGTCGAATCCACCAACTTGCGGCCCGCCTTCATGCGGGTCAGCAGCGCCTCCGGCTGCGTGGAGTCCGGATCAGCAAAGATCTGGTCAAGCTCCACGGCTTCACCGACAGTGATGATCATGTCCGGATCGTGGAACACAGCAAGCAGAATAGCCAGGTCCGTCGGTGATTCCGTCGCCGCGGGGAACGTCATCGCGCCCACCCCAAGATCCTGGATGCGCTCGAGCCCCGGGGCAAAGCCGTCCGTCTCCGCAGGCAGGATCACCCGCGCGCCGCTGCGCAAGCTTGTCGACGCGATACCCGTCGGATCCCCCACGATATAGTCCGGCTCATAGCCCATCTCCACCAGCGTGTCCGCAGCCTGCCCGACGCCGACGATGACCGGGGTGAACTCGCGGATGAAGTTCTTAATGCCCTTCAGCCGCTCGCGCGTCTCCGGTCCCGGAGACACCACCAGCACCTTGCGCTCGAGCATGGCGTCGCCGAGGTCGGGCACGCCGAGGCCGTCGATAAGCAGCGGGGCCTCCGCATGCACGAACTCGATGGTGTTGCCGAAGTACGCCTCCATCTGCTCCACCAGGTGCTGCTGCGCCTCGGTAAAGGTCGTGTCCAGGTCGGCACGCTTGACCAGCTGGGCCATCGCCGCCTGCTTTTTGCCCACAGTGATCGTGCCGTCAGCGCTAATCGACGCCTTTTTCCCATCACGCAGTTTGTCCCGAGTGGCGGTGTCGGCGCCGATGGCCTCGAACATGGTCACATCGGCGTCGGCAAGCAGGTGCGGGCCGTAGTTCGGCATCGCACCGGTGGAAAACTGCGCCAGGTTCACCACCGCCTTCGGCTTGCGGGCGAGCAACGCCTCGGCCTGCCTGCGGGTCATGTCCGGCGAGTCAACGAGGGCGATATCGCCCTCCTGCATGCGCGACAGCCCCCGCCCCTGGGCAGTGCAATCGCGCAGCGTGCCCGTCAGCGCGGGCTGCGCAGATTCGGTGTTCCGGGAAGCAACAGTCATGCGTCATATTGTGCACCCGTGACCAGCCCGTATGGTGAAGGCGCGCGGGAGCGTCAGGCGCGCATTTCGCGCACCTCGCGCTGTGCTCGCTCGAAGAGTTCTGTGGCGTGGGCTCGGCCGGTATCAGAATCATCCAGGCCCGCCATCATGCGGGCGAGCTCGTCGATCCGGGCCGCGGCATCCAGGCTGAGCACCCCGGAGGTCACCGACTCGTCGCTGACGTCCTTGGCCACGTGCAGGTGCGTATCCGCGTACGCCGCCACCTGCGGCAGGTGCGTGACCACAATGACCTGGTTGTTGGCCGCCAAGCGCGCTAATCGACGCCCAATCTCCACCGCAGCGCGACCACCCACGCCCGCATCGACCTCGTCAAAGACCATGGTTGCCCCGCCACTGGCTCCAGACAAGATGACTTCAAGCGCGAGCATGACGCGGGACAGCTCGCCGCCGGAGGCGCTCGTGGCCAGCGGCTTCGGTTCCAGCGCGGTATTCGGTGCGAGGCGGATCTCCGCGGCATCTGCGCCACGCGGGCCGAACTCCACCTCGGAAATCTCCACGCTCAACTGCGCCTTCGGCATGGCCAACCCGTGCAGCTCGCCGGTTACGGCCTGCCCCAGCTCCGCGGCCGCGGCCACGCGCGCCTTGGTCAGAGCCTTGGCGCGGGTGCGCATTTCCTTCTCCGCTGTCGCCACGCGCTTCTTCAGCGCCTCGATGGCCTCGTCAGAGGTGTCGATCCGCGCCAAGCGCTCGGCGGCTTTAGCTCGCCACGCCAACACGCCTGCGATATCCGGCGCGTACTTGCGCGTCAGCGTTTTCAGCTCCTGCTGTCGCTGCAGGAGGCGATCAAGCTCGTCCGGGTCGCTGGGCAATTCTGCGACGTAGCTGCCGAGTTCCGCGGAGACGTCGCCAAGCAGGCTCGCGACCTCGTGCATCCTCGTGCCCAACTCCTTCAGCACCGCGTCGCTGGCCCCGTCGAGCGCCGCCGCGGCACGCCCCACCAGCGTGGACGCCGCGTCCTCGTCGCCGCCATAGCCCCCGGCGGCCTCCGACCCGTCGATCGCGGCAAGCGCGGTCTCCGCCGCCTCCCGCAGTGCGTCGACGTCTTGGAGCCGGTTGATCGTCTCGACCAGCTCGGTGTCCTCGCCCTCCTGCGGGTCGATCCCGTCGATCTCTTCCAAGGCGAACTGAAGCCGGTCTAACTCTTGGGCAAGCTCTAGTCGGCGCTCCGTACGCTCCCGCAGATCCCGCGCCGCCTCCCGCCACGCACGGTAGGCGCTGCGGTATTTCTCCAAAAGGCCCGCGATTTTCGGGTCGAAACGGTCCACCGCGGCGAGCTGCTCATCCGGCGACATCAGGCGCAACTGGTCGTTCTGGCCGTGGATGGTCAGCAGCTCGCCCGCCAGCTCGCCCAACGTGGCCGCGGGCACCGTCCTCCCGCCCAGGTGGGCCTTCGAGCGGCCGGTCGCCTTCACGGAGCGAGAGACGACGTACTCGCCGTTCTCATCCGCGCTCGCACCCGCGCCCTCGGCGATCTCTTCGACGCGCTCCTGCGTGTCCTCCGCAATGCCGGCGAGGCTAAACGCGCCCTCTACCACGGCTTCCGTGGCACCGGTACGCACCCGGGATGCGTCGGCGCGACCCCCAGTGAGGAGGCGTAGACCGGTGACCACCATGGTCTTGCCCGCGCCGGTCTCGCCGGTGAGCACAGTCAGTCCTGGCGCGAGTTCCGCCGAGGCGTGAGAAATCACGCCGAGGTTGCGAATGGCAATCTCTGCCAGCATGCATGCTCCTTTTCAAAAATCAGTAGCGGGGCCCGCGCCACCCGGAGACGGGCAGCTGGAACTTATTGACCAGACGGTCGGTAAACGGGCGGTCGTCCAGACGCACCCACCGTACCGGCCGCGAGCCGCGAATGACTTCCACGCGCGAACCCGCTGGCATCGCAATCGAGCGGAACCCGTCCATGATCACGACCGCGTCGCTCGTCGTCGGCTCGGACTCCACCGCAACCGTCGAGCGCGGAGAGACCACCAGTGGCTTCGCAAACAGCGCGTGCGCGTTATTGGGCACCACCAAAATCGCGTCGAGCGCCGGCCACATCACCGGACCGCCCGCGGAAAAGGCGTACGCGGTCGAGCCTGTCGGGGTGGAAATGAGCACGCCGTCGCACCCAAAGGAAGACACCGGCCGGAAATCCACCTCCAAGGTGGCGTCCAGCACCTGGGTGCGGTCCACGTTTTCGATGCTGCACTCGTTCAGTGCCCACCCGCGGCCGAGCTCGGTATCCGAAGCATCGCGCACCATCACGTCAATGGTCATGCGCTCCTCGACGCGGTAGGAACGCGAAATCACGTCCGCGATCACCTGCTCGAGGCTTTCCGCCTCGCCCTCAGCCAAGAAGCCGACGTGGCCAAGGTTGATCCCCAGCACCGGAATGTCCTGGGCGTGGGCGTAGCTCGCAGCGCGCAAGAACGTGCCGTCACCGCCGAGCACCAGAACCAGCTCGCACCCTGCCGCCGCGTCGAGTCCACCCGGGACCTGTTCGAGTTTCCGCAGTTCCGGGTCCTTGTTGATCGGGCTTTCTGCATCCTGTTCAAGCAGCCGGACGCGCAGGCCCGCGTCGGTAAGCAGCCGGGCCGCAGTGGCTGCGGAAGAAATATTGTCCGGCCGCGAGTAGTGCGGCACCAATAGGATCTCGCGCGTGGATGTCTCGCTCACGTCTTTTTGGGCCCTTCCTCTACTGCATGTGTAACCAGCGAATGTAGCTCTGCGGCATCAAGTGCACTCGCGCCGCCGTCTTTGACCAGCCACAGGAAGTATTCTACGTTGCCGCTTGGGCCGGGGAGCCCGGACGCCGTCGCGCCCTTCACGCTCAGGCCGAGCGACTGCGCAAACTCCGCGACCTCGGTGGTCACTTCCGCGCGCAACTCCGGGGAACGCACGACCCCGCCGTGCCCGAGGCGGTCCTTGCCCACCTCGAATTGCGGCTTGACCATCGGCAGCAGGTCTGCGCCCTCCGCCATGCACTCCGCGATCGCGGGCAGCACCAGCTTCAGCGAGATGAAGGACAGATCGCCGACCATCAGGTCTGCTGGCTCGCCCAGCTGCGAAAGCGTCAGGTGGCGGATGTTCGTCCGATCCAGCACCTGCACCCGCGGATCATTCTGCAGCCGCCAAACGAGCTGGCCGTAGCCCACATCCACGGCAATGACTTCCTTCGCCCCGCGCTTGAGCAAGACATCGGTAAAGCCGCCTGTCGACGCCCCCGCGTCTAGCGCCCTGCGCCCAGCTACGTCGAGCCCTTGCGGGGTGAACACCTCGAGCGCAGACAAGAGTTTGTGTGCCCCGCGCGAGGCCCACTCATCCTCCTCGCCCACGTCGACCTTGATCGACACGTCCGGCTCCACCACCGTGGCCGGCTTCGTTGCTGGGAAGCCGTTGACGGTCACTTTGCCTTCTTTGATCCAGGTCTGGGCCTGCTCACGCGAGCGTGCGATCTTGCGGCGAACCAGCTCTGCGTCGAGCCGTCTGCGTCCGGGTGCCACGTCCTTTTCCGTCTCCTTTTCCTAGTTCTCGCGCAGCGCGTCGCTTAAGACGTCGTGGGCGCGGGCGAGCTGCGACGCTTCGTCGAGAAGCGAATCGGCGGGCTCCGCGAGGATTGCCTCCACGCGCTCGCGCACCTCCTGTGGGCTGTGCTGCGTTGTGCGCGGATCGTGCGGTTTCGGGGCGCTCACGCTACCACCACTTGGCCAGCGCGGCCTCCGCCGCAGCAGACTCAGCGCGGACTTCGCTCGGAGGTGTCGGCTGCGACCAGGCGACCTCCAGCGCGGTAAGCAGTGCCTCGTGGCTGGTGGAGTCCGCGGTGCCGCCGTCGAGCACGAGCACTTCGCCGTCCATGCGGGCAGAGAAACCACCGTGCACGCCCGGGCGCAAAGAGGCGGGATCCGCAGCAAGGCCGCGCATGTCCTCCGCGATATAGGTCGGCCGCTGCTTCGCCGGGGCCTGCAAAAGTGCGTGCGGCCCGGACACACCGGTGAGCACATGCAGGGTAGGCATGCCGGCGGCGACCCCGCCAGCGAGGTCGGTGTCTAAGCGATCGCCGACGCCCAGCGGGGCTTTCGCCCCAATGCGCTGCACGGCCTGGTGGAACATCGCAGGCTCAGGCTTGCCAGCTGAGGCGGGCACCACGCCGGTTGCCGACGTCACCGCAGCGATCATCGAACCGTTACCCACCATCAACCCACGCTCCATGGGCAGCGTCGTGTCCATGTTGGAGGCGAGGTACGTGGCACCGGCGCGAATGGCCAGCGCGGCCTCGGAAAGCTGCGCCCAGCCCGTATCCGGGTTGTGGCCGTGCAGGACGACCTTCGGCTGCTCGTCTGCGGAATCGACGAGGCGGTAACCAGCTTCTTGGACAAGATCGCGGAAGGACTGTGCGCCCAGCACGAGTACCGGATCGCCAGGTGCGAGCGTATCCGCTGCAAGCCCAAGCGCGGCCTGGGCCGAGGTCAGCACGTGCTCTGCATCTGTAGGCAGGTTGATTGCATCAAGCATCCTGGCCACCTCAGCCGCCGAGCGGGAAGCGTTGTTGGTGATGTACACAGCCGTACACCCAGAGGCGTTGATCGCTTCGACAGCGTGCGGGATCGCGCGCCCGCCCTCCCATACGGTGCCGTCGAGATCCAAGAGCAGCGCGTCGTGGAGGTCTTGCAAGGTCGCAGACATCAGCTTCTGTCTCCTCCTAGCTCAGCTCGCGGACGCGTTCCTCGGCGTCCGTCATACCTTCAGCGTCTGCCTCAGCAACGGACTGGAACCACTCCTTGGCCTCATCCTTCCGGCCTACAGAAAGCAGCGCTTCAGCATTGGCGTAGGCGAGCCGCAGCTGAGAGACAGTCCCTGGGGTCTGCGTCGGTTCAAAGCGCGACAGCGTAGCCAGGGCAGACTCGTGCTGCCCCAGGTCGTGCCGAGCGCCCGCAAGCACGATGCCAAGCTCGATCCGGTCTTCCGGATTCAGCTGGCGAGCCTCCGGAGTCCGGCCAAGCTCCAGCGCCTTCTCCGGCCGACCAAGGCCGCGCTCAGCGTCCGCCATCACCGCCAGCAGACCCGGTCCGCCGCTCATGCGACGAGCCGCGCGCAGCTCGGAGAGTGCTTCCTTCCACTCGCCGGCGTGGTAAGCGACGACACCGTTAGTCTCACGCACGACACCCACGCGACCTGCACGGTTCTTCGCCGCACGCGCGTGGCGAAGCGCAAGCTGGGGATCATCCTCCAGCACCTCGATCGCCATGACCATGTGCTGTGCTACCCGGTTTGCGTTGTCTTTGGACAGCACGCGCAAATCCTGCAGCACGGAGCGGTCGAGCTCGTTGATATCAATGCCGTCCGGCAGATCCGGCTCCTCAGCCTTCTTTGCCATACGATCCTCACGGAATCCCTGGCGGGACGGGTTCGAGCGGTCGTGCCGAACCTTCTTGCCACTAAAGCGATCGTCACGACCGTGCCCCCTACCACCACGGCGGCCACCCGGCTTACCACCGCGTGGCTTTGCTCCACGACGATCACGGCCACCGCCGTATCCGCCTTCGCGCCTATGCGACGAGTGCTTCTCTTCCGACATCAATGCCCTTTCTTTTGCGTTCAACTCATTATAGGGGGTTTGCTCACACACCTTTGGGGTTGCCCTGATGTGGGAGGTCTTCTGTGACATCGCCGTCGTGATGTCCGCGGTGCGCTGCGGGAACGGTGGTTCGGTGTGGGCGTGGTGGGGGTTTGGCACGGGTTCTGGCTGGGGCTGGACGGTGTTCCTCGCGCGGCGCTTGATTGTCGTAGCTGGCGCTAGCTCCATTTGGCCCCTGCGCCCCGGTATATCCCCTGGTCGCGTGTAACTGTGTCCCCTAAAAAGAGCTAGCTCCGTTTGGCCCC
>NZ_KV817993.1:0-111841 GCF_001814825.1 Corynebacterium sp. HMSC071B10
GCGCGAAGACACGCCCGGGCCGCGAACATCCCAGCAACAGGACCGCCTTAAGCGTCGATCTCCTCGCGAGACCCGGACCACGTGGTGTGGAAGGTGCCGTCCATGTCGACGCGCTTATACGTGTGCGCGCCGAAGAAGTCGCGCTGCCCCTGAATCAGCGCTGCGGGCAGGCGTGTGGAGCGCAGCGAGTCGTAGTAGGAGAGCGAGGACGCGAAGACCGGGACTGGCAGGCCGAGTTGGGTGGCGGTGATGACGACGCGGCGCCAGGCGTCGATAAGCCCGCCCTCAAGCTCCTGCTTGAAGTACGGATCGAGGAGCAGCGACGGCAGCTCGGGGTCGTTTTCGTAGGCCTCGGTGATGCGGTTGAGGAACTTCGCTCGGATGATGCAGCCGCCGCGCCAGATGCGCGCCAGCGCGCCCGGCTCGAGGTCCCAGCCGTACTCCTGCGAGCCCGCGTTGATCTCGTCGAAGCCCTGCGCGTAGGCGACGAGCTTCGAGGCGTAGAGCGCGCGGCGGACGTCCTCGACGAATGCGTCGCGGTCGACGCCGAGCTCGTCGAGCGTTTTCACCTCGCCGGCCGGCAGACCGATGCGCTGCGCGGCCTCGCGCTGGGCGATTGCCGACGACAACGCGCGCGCAAACACCGCCTCGCCGATACCGGTGACGGGCACGCCCAGGTCGAGCGCCTCCTTGACCGTCCAGCGGCCGGTGCCTTTCTGGCCGGCGGCGTCGAGGATGACGTCGATGAACGGCTTGCCCGTCTTGGCGTCGGTCTGGCGCAGGACCTCGGCGGTGATCTCGATGAGGTAGGAGTCCAGGTCGCCCTCGTTCCAGGTGCTGAAAATCTCGGCGAGTTCAGCGGGTTCGATTCCCGCGCCGTAGCGCAGCAGGTGGTAGGCCTCGCCGATGACCTGCATGTCGGCGTACTCAATGCCGTTGTGCACCATCTTGACGAAGTGGCCGGCACCGTCGGGGCCGATGTGGGTGACGCACGGGGTGCCGTCGACCTTCGCGGAAATGTCCTCGAGTAGCGGCCCGAGTGTCTCCCAGGATTCCTTCGGGCCACCCGGCATAATCGACGGGCCGCGCAGCGCGCCCTCCTCGCCGCCGGAGATACCAGCGCCGACGAAGTGGCGGCCGCGGGCGGCGACCTCCTTTTCGCGGCGGATTGTGTCCGTGAAAAGGGCGTTGCCGCCGTCGATGATGATGTCGCCGTCGTCCATCGCGGTCGCGAGCTGGTCGATCACCGCGTCCGTCGCCGCACCCGCCTGCACCATGATGATGGCCTTACGCGGGCGCTTGAGCGAGGCAACGAAGTCCTCGATCGTTTCCGCGGGGACGAAGTTGCCCTCATCGCCGTGCTCGGCCATGACCTGGCGGGTCTTCTCCGGGGAGCGGTTGAAAATGGCCACGGTGTGGCCCTTCGAGGCGAAGTTGCGGGCGAGGTTGGAGCCCATCACGGCCATGCCAACCACGCCGATGTCGGCGGTTCCGTACGCAGAGGATGCTTCAGTCATGCCGCCGATTCTACGCGCCGACACCGTGGTGGCGCGCTAGAGTGTGTCCATGAGCGCACACCAAGAGAGACAGGCTGGGCTGCCCAGCCGTTTTGCCAGGGAAGTACTGCACACACCGCTCGACAGCGATGAGCTGCGCGCCATCAACGAGCAGCGCGGCGGCTTCGGCGCCCACATCGGGCTCGTCACCACGTCCTGCTCGGCGGAGGGCGCGACCGGGTACGTGGAGGTAGAGCCGCAGTTGCTGCAGGTCACGGGTGTGGTCAATGGGGGTGTGTATGCGTCGATAGGCGAGACGCTCGGCTCGATCGCGGCGATCGCGGCGGCCGGCCGCCCGGCCGTGGGCATGAGCAACTACACCGACCTGCTCGGCAGCGTCGCGGAAGGCCGCATCGAGGCGGAGGCGCTCCCGGTACACACCGGCAAGCGCACGCACCTGTGGCGCGTGGAACAGCGCGCGGGCGGGCGGCTCGTCGCGGTGACGAACCTCAAGCTCATGCTTATCGACGCCACCTAGAGCCAGTGGTTACGCCGGAACCACCAGTACATCAGCGCCATCGAGCCGAACATGACACAGAGCACGACCGGGTAACTAAATGACCAGGAAAGCTCCGGCATGTTCTCGAAGTTCATGCCGTAAATGCCCGCGATCATTGTCGGGGCGGCCGCCATGCCCACGACGGCCGAGATGGTGCGCATGTCGGAGTTCTGCTGCATGCTGACTTTGGCTACGGAGGCGTCGAGAAGCGAGGAGAGGCGCTCGTCGAAGCCGAAGAGATGGTCGCTGGCGATCGTGGCGTTATCCATCACATCGCGGAAGTAGGAGCGCAGCGTTTTGCGCAGCAGGTCCTTGTGCGCGACCAGGGCGTTCTTCAGCGCTGGCACGAGCGGATCGATGGCGTGGCGCATCTCGAGCACCTCGCGCTTGTACATGTAGATCTTGTCGATGTTGATGTCGCGGCGCGGGGTGAAGACCTCGTTTTCCAGCTCGTCGACGTCGGTGGCGAGCTCGCTGGCGACGCGCAGGTGGTTGTCCACCGCGTAATCCGCGATCTTCCACGCCACCGCCGCGGGGCCCAAGATTGCGAGCTCCTCGTCCTCCTCCAGCTGCGCGGTGAGATCTGGCAGGGGAGCGTGGTGGCGAATGGTGATCGCGAAATTCGGGCCGACGACGATCTGGATCTCGCCGGTGGAAATGATCTCGCGGGAGTCGTCGACTTCCTCGTCGTCGCGGTAGTAGACGGTGCGGATGACCAGGAAGAGCTGGTCGTCGTAGCGCTCGACCTTGGGGCGCTGGTGAGCGTCGATGACGTCGTCGACGATGAGGTCGTGCAGGTTGAACAGCTCCGCGATGCGCTCCATCTGGGTGTTCGTCGGCTCTTTGAGCGAAAGCCACACGAAGGCGTTGTCGTGCTCCTCGACGCGCTCAAGCGCCTGAGCGACGCGCGCGTTGCCGGGCAGACGCTTGCCGTCTACGAAGATGCGGCAGAAGTCGATCGATCGCTCGATGGGCACCGGGACGTGGGGAGCAACGGGGGCGAACTTCTTCTTCGGCCGTGGACGTGGCATAGGAATCCGAGGCGGCATGCATGCCTCCCTTCATGTGACGCGAAAATGAACGGGCCCCGCCCTGGGAGCGGAGCCCTTAGAAAATACTACGCTGCGGCCGCTAGAAGACGGTGAGCCCCCGCGAGCGGAAGACCTCGCGGACCTGCTCGACGCTCTCGGGCGTCGGTGGTGTGACGTCCTCGAGCTCGTAGGGCAAACCGATGCGCTTCCACTTGTCCGCGCCCATGTTGTGGAAGGGGAGTACCTCCACGCGCTCGACGTTGTCGGACCAGCGGGCGACGATGTCGGCGACGTTATTCACGTTCTCCTCGGAGTCCGTGTGGCCTGGCACGACCACGAAGCGCACCCACACCGGTTTGCCGAGCGTATTGAGTCGGTCGCCGAAAGCAATCGTGGGGGCGAGCTCCCGCTTCGTTACGGCGTTGTAGGTGGCCTCGTCGCCGGATTTGACGTCGAGAAGCACGAGATCGATGTTGGCGAGGTCCTCGTCGCTGAGCCGCGCGCCGAGGTAGCCGGAGGTATCGATGCAGGTGTGGATGCCCGCGTCGTGGACGAGCTTGAGCAGGCGGCGCGTGAACGCGATCTGGAACAGCGGCTCGCCGCCGGAGAGCGTGAGACCGCCGCCGGAGGCGTTGAAGACGCTGCGGTAGCGCGTGACTCGCTTGGCCACCGACTCGACGGATTCGAGCGTGCCCTCCTTCATCTCCATCGTGTCCGGGTTGTGGCAGTACACGCAGCGCAGCGGGCAGCCGGAAAGAAAGATGGTCATGCGGGTGCCGGGGCCGTCGACAGCGGTGACGAGCTCCCACGAGTGCACGAGCCCCACGTCGCCAGTGCGGCGAGCTTCGAGCAGCTCGGGGCGGGTGATCTCCAAGTCGGCGTCCGCGGTGCCGCCAAGCCCTGCGGCAACACCCCTGACGCGCTCGCCTTGCTGCGGCTCGAGCGTGACGATGCCGGTTGTTCCATCCTGCGCCATTGGCGCCCTCCTGTTTCTTTGCGAGCGCCCCACCGCCCGCCTCTGACAGAGACGAACAGCGGGGCGTTGCGGAATTACTGTGTTATGCGCCGTGGTGGAAGGTGCGCGAAATGACGTCGCGCTGCTGCTCCTTAGTGAGCTTGACAAAGTTCACGGCGTAGCCGGAGACGCGAACGGTGAGGTTCGGGTAGTTCTCCGGGTGCTCCATTGCGTCCTCCAGAGTGTTCTGGTCGAGGACGTTGATGTTGGCGTGGTAGAGACCAGAGTCCATGTTGTTAGCGGAGCGGTTGGCCTTCATGGATTCGAGGCGCTCTTCAAAAGTGTGGATAGCCATTTGGGGATTCCTTTCTGAGAAGTGGAAGTTATGCGGGGTGGATTTCCGAGTCCGCGTGCTCCATGATGAAGCCCGCGTCCAGCACGCCGACCAGGTTTTGTACCTGCTCCTCCTTGTTGCGGCCGAGGCCGGAGGGGGTGATGGTGTTGGTCAGCGAGATGCCGTCAAGCGCGTCGTTGTAGTCGAGCTTGCCGACGGAGAGCATCGACGCCACCATACCGTGGTTGTCGGCACCGTTCTCGGGGTTCGCGCCCGGCGCGAACGGTGTGCCGGCCTGGTGCCCGGAGGGGAAGGAGCCGGTCGCCTTGCCGTAGACCACGTTCGAGGTGATGGTGAGCACCGACTGGGTCGGGATGGCGTCGCGGTACATCGGGATCGCCTTGATCTTCTGCATCACGGTGTGGACGACGGTGGCGGCGATGTCGTCGGCACGGTCGTCGTCGTTGCCGTAGAAGGGGAAGTCGCCCTCGGTGATGTAGTCGACGATCAGGCCGCTGTCATCGCGCACCGGGGTGACGGTGGCGTACTTGATTGCGGACAGGGAGTCGGCGACGATCGACAGACCAGCGATGCCGCAGCCCATGGTGCGCACGATGTCGGAGTCGTGCAGCGCCATCTCGACAGACTCGTAGGCGTACTTGTCGTGGCAGTAGTGAATGATGTTCAGCGCTTCGACGTAGGTGCCGATGACCCAGTCGAGCATCTCCTCGTACTTTGCCCAGACCTCATCGAAGTCGAGCGGGCCGTCGCCGGTGATCGGGGTGTGGCCCTCGGTGACCTGCTTGCCCGTGACCTCGTCGCGGCCGCCGTTCAAGGCGTACAGCAGGGCCTTCGCTGCGTTCACGCGGGCGCCGAAGAACTGCATCTGCTTGCCGACGGGCATCGGGGACACGCAGCAGGCAATCGCGGCGTCGTCGCCCCACTGGTCGCGGATCTGCTTGTCGGACTCGTACTGGATCGAGGAGGTCTCGATCGAGATTGCGGCGCAGAACTCCTTGTAGCCTTCCGGAAGTGCCGGGTCCCAGAAGATGGTGATGTTCGGCTCCGGGGCCGGGCCCAGGTTGCGCAGCGTCTGCAGGAGACGGAAGGCGGTCTTGGTGACCTGGTGGCGGCCGTCGGTGGAGAAGCCCGCGTCAGACCAGGTTGCCCAGTACGGGTCGCCAGAGAAGATCTGGTCGTAGTCCTCGGTGCGCAGGAAGCGGACGATGCGCAGCTTGATCACCAGCGCGTCGATGATCTCCTGTGCTTCTTCCTCGGTGAGCGTGCCGTTTGCCAGGTCGCGCTCGAAGTAGATGTCGAAGAAGGGGGAGAGGCGGCCAATGGACATCGCGGCGCCATCCTGGCTCTTCACCGAGGCCAGGTAGCCGAAGTAAGTCCACTGGACAGCTTCGAGTGCGTTCGTGGCGGGGCCGGAGATATCGAAGCCGTAATCGGCGGCCATCGCCTTGAGCTTCTTCAGCGCCTTAATCTGCTCGGAGTGCTCCTCGCGGTAGCGTGCCCAGTGCTCGGAGAACCCCTTGTCCAGCGACCCGTCCTTGGCGGCCATCTTGTCTTCGATGAGCTTGTCCACGCCGTAGAGAGCGACGCGGCGGTAGTCGCCGATGATACGGCCGCGCCCGTAGGCGTCCGGCAGGCCGGTGACGATGTGCGAAGAGCGGGCTGCGCGGATGCGCGGGGTGTAGATGTCAAAGACCGCGTCGTTGTGCGTCTTGCGGTACCTGGTGAAGATCTTCTTCACATCTTCGTTGACTTCCTTGCCGGCCTCCTTGATGGCCTGCTCGACCATGCGCCAGCCGCCGTTGGGCATCATCGCGCGCTTGGTCGGGACGTCGGTTTGCAGGCCGACGATGACGTTGTCGTCTTCGCAGATGTAGCCGGCGGGGAAGGCGTCGATGTCAGCTGGGGTTTCGGTGTCGACGTCGTAGACGCGGCGCTCGCGCTCGACGGCGAGGTAATTCTTGTCCAGCGTGTCCCAGACGCGCAGCGTCTTCTCGGTCGGGCCAGCGAGGAAAGAAGCGTCGCCGTCGTAGGGGGTGTAGTTGCGCTGGACGAAGTCGCGGACGTCGATGTGCTCGGTCCACGGGCCCTCTTCGAACCCATCCCAAGCGTTGGTCTGCGGTGCAGCGGTAGTAGCAGTCACGTTGAAAATCTATCCTTTATGTCTCGAGGATCTGATCCGAGATGGTCGCGCTCACTCTCTCCCAGGTTCCCGTTCAACATCCGCCACCGGGCTCGAAGGCTCCGGCCGATGATTTGAAGCGCGCCATCGTTAGTTCCCATCATAAGGTAAGACCATTGGAATTTGCACTCTCAACGCGCTGTGATATCGCCCACGTTGAAAACGGCGCGAAAAAGCCCGGTCACGCAGGTGACCGGGCCAAAAACTAGGGGCTAGTTCTCGCCGTTGGTGTCGCGAACCTCTTCGAGGTTGTCGTCGCCAGCCTTCTCGCGCAGCTTGGTCAAAGCGTTGCGGCCATGCTGCTGCTGCAGGGTGGTGGAGAGGTTGTAACGCTTCGGCGTCAGCGCGTTGAGCGTCCAGGTGTAAATCGAGACGAGGCGGTTACGCCCGGCCACCAGGAAGGAGACGTGCACGAGCAGCCACATCAGCCAGCCGATGAAGCCCGTGACCTCGACCTTGCCCATCTTCACCACGGCGTTGAAACGGGACACGATCGCCATCGAGCCCTTGTCAAAGTACTCAAAGGCATCGCGGTCCGCCTGCGCGACGTCGTGCTCGACCTGCTCCTTGATGATGCGGCCGACGTACTCGCCAGACTGGATCGCCACCTGGGCAACGCCCGGCAGGCGGTCGCGGCTCATCATGTCGCCGATGATGTAGACGTTGTCGGTCTCGCCCACGGTCAGGTCCGCGTTGACCGGGACCTTGCCGTTGCGCTCGGCCTCGACGCCGACTTGCTCGGCGATCTGCTTGCCCAGCGGGGAGGCCTGCACGCCAGCGGACCAGATCTTGGTGGCCGCACGCAGGGTGGTCTCCTTATCGGTCTTGGTGTCCTTGTAGGTCACCGTGTTCGCGTCGACGTTGGACACCAGGGCGTTGAGCACTACGGTCACGCCCTTGCGCTCGAGCTCGCGCTGGGCGCGCTTGCCCAGGCGCTTGCCGAAGGGCGGGAGGACCTGCGGCATGCCGTCGATAAGCACGACCTTGGCCTGGGAAGGCACGAAGTTCTTGAACTGGCCCTTGAACGAGCGGTGGGCCATCTCGGCGACCTGGCCGGCAAGCTCGACGCCGGTCGGGCCGGCACCGACGATGACGAAGGTGAGCAGTTCCTCGCGCTCCTGCTCGGTCTCGGCCAGCTCGGCGCGCTCGAAGGCGCTGACCAGGCGGGCGCGGATCTCAAGGGCGTTGTCCACCGTCTTCAGACCCGGGGCGAACTCGGCGAAGTGGTCGTTGCCAAAGTACGACTGGCCCGCACCAGCGGCAACGATGAGCGAGTCGTACTCGTAGGTGCGGGTAAACGCGCCCTCGTTCGCGGTGACAGTCTGGCCCTCGACGTCGACGTCGGTGACATCGGCACGCACGACGGCGACATTGTCCTGGTCTGCCAGGATCTGGCGCACCGACGTAGCGATCTCGCCGCTGGAAAGCAGACCGGTTGCCACCTGGTACAGCAGGGGCGCAAACAGGTGGTAGTTCGTGCGGTTGATCAGCGTGACGTCGACATCAGCGTCAGCGAGCTCGCGGGCTGCAAACAGGCCACCGAAACCAGCACCGATGATGACGACGTGGTGACGGTTGCCTGCGGGGCGAAACGGCGTTTCTGCCATAAGAACCTACTCCTTGCACACAAAGTACAAATTGCTGGGGAAATTTTTACCTTGCATATCCTACGCTGATTGTAAAAAATCACTATTGATGGGTCCCGTCGTGGCGTCAACCGCTACGAAAATATGGCGACTAGCATTGGCCGGGTGGCGAACTCTCAGCGATTTCCGGAGCACCTCGCGCCTATCGACGCACGCACGTGGCCGAGCGTGGCAAGCGTGCCCACCAGCCGCCTTCTGCGATGGAGGGCCTCGCGTGCAGAGGCGCATTTTGCTGCGGTGTGCGCAAAAGCGGAGCTCCGCCTGGAGGGTGACGCGCCGGACTTGAGTGTGGATTACGTCGAGGTCTTCGACCGGATCGCGGCGAGCGGCTGGGTCGGGCTCGCAGAGGGCTACATGGCAGGTGAGTGGCATACGCCGGACTCGGATCGGCTGGTGGCGGTGCTGCGCGGGCTGATCGAGGCGGGGTACAGGCCGCCGACGCTGCGCGTTGCGCCCCCGCAACACGGTGATGGTGGCCAGATTCCGCCGTCGCTGGTCCAGCACTACGCGGGTGACGGCGTAAGCCCATTTCAGGGGCACTTTGCCACCGGCGTGCCGACGCGCGAGCGTGTGCGGGTGAAGTCCTGGGTGCCGCGCGCCGGCCGCGGGGCGGAACCGGCGACGCACTTCGTGGACAACACGGAAATCGGGGCTCCGCTGGACGAAGCGACCACGCGCGCTGATCTTGCGGATGCGCAGGAACGCTCGGTAAATAGGCTGGTCAGTGAGGTGGGTGCCCGCGAGCGTTGGCGGATTCTGGAGTATCCGGCGGCGGGACCTGCGGCCACGATTGCAGCCGCGGCACGCGGTGCAGAAACGGAGTGCGTAACGCTGAGCGAGGACATGGCCGCGGCGCTGCGGGAGCAGCTCACGTTTGCAGGTGTCAGCGGGCATGTTCGCGCGGTGGGGCCCAACGTGACATTGCTGGGCCGGGATTTCGACGCCGCGGTGTCGCTGGAGCACCTCGAGACGCTGTCCGCGGACGATAAAGCGGAGTACCTGACCCGGCTGGGCAAGGCGGTCGCGCCAGGTGGGCGCATCGCGTTGCAGACGATCCTTGGCACGGACAGCCTTCTGGGTAAGGGTGCGGGCAAGGCCGCGACGGCGGCGTTGGCGTCGCTGCGCGCGTACGTATGGCCGGGCCTAAGCTATGTCACGCCCGAGGAACTGGCGAAGCTGGTGGATCGGCGCACGCCGCTGCGCGTGATTGGCGAGTCGCACGCGCCGGACCACCTGGCACGTTCCTTGGCGCTGCAGCGGGCGACGTTTGAGACGCACCTGCGGGATGCGGCAGCCGACGGTTTCGATCCGGTGTTCCGCAGGTTGTGGGTCTGGCAGCTGGCGCTGCGGCAAGCGCTCGCGGAGCTCGAGCTGATCGATCTCGCGCAAGTGACGCTCACGGCCCGGAATAGGCGGGGGCGTCGGTAGGGGTGGACGTGTGGGCGTCGAGAAGCAAGGGCGCGAAGTTAAGTTGACATAATGTACATTATCGGACAGATATTGCCATATATTGCGTCACGTGACGCAATATGGGCCTAGTCCTTGGTCAGGTGCAGGCGGACGTTGATTTCGCCTTCCTCGTTGATTGTGGCCGCAACGAACTCCGGCGACTCGACGCCGTAGTCTAGGCGGTTGATCGGCACGTCGCCCGCGACGTACACCGAGGATCCAGAACGCGCCGCGGCGAACTCGTGCGTGACCGGGTTGGTCTTGCCGTGGATGGTCATCTCGCCGGTGAGCTCGACAGTGCCGACGGAGCCGTCCTCCGGCAACTGCGAGACGTCCGCGGGCTCGGTCACGCGGAAGGTCGCCTCCGGGTAAGTATCGGTGTGCAGGATCTTGCGGCGCACGTTGGAATCGCGTACGTCGCTATCGCTGGTGAGGTTGTTCAGGTCTACAGTGATCTCGCCTGCGGTGAGCGTGCCGGCCTCGATGGTGACGTTGCCGGAGACGCCCTCCGTCGACGCCGAGGTGACCTTCCGTTGGCCCGGCAGTACCTCCGAGAAGGTAAAGCCGGCCGAGGTGCTGTTTGGCCCCGGGCGCTTGGTGACGGTCCACTCGCCGTCGATATCCGTCTCGGCGGCCTTCAGGCGCGACTCGTCGATGCCCTCGGTCTTCACGCCGTTGCTAAACAGTCCGCTCAGTGCGAGCGGGATTAGCGCGATGGCGAGCAGGAAGACCAGGATGATGGAGACAACGACGATCAGGATCGTCCGCTTGCGCTTCGTCGCGGCGATGTCCTCAGCCGTGGGCAAATTCTTGGATGTCATGATTGCTACCTTAACCTCTCGATGTGTTGAGCCAAGCTCACCATTTCGTCACACAAGTGACGTAATTCCTCAGGCGTTGCACCCTCGGCGGCTGCCGTGTGGATGTCCTCGGCCGCGCACCGCAGTTGATACAGGCGATCCCGCAGGTCAGACACCTTTTCCGGGCTGAGGATCACGGCGTCCTCTGGAATCTTCGTCCCCGAGACGGAGTTTCGCTGCTCGTAGGCGCGCTGCTTGCACGACGGGCTGCAGAACTTGCGACGCCGACCTCTCCCCTTCTGCTCCGGCAGCGGACCACCGCACCAGGCGCACACCGGCGGCGTGCGACCAATTCGCGCGGATTGGGGCAATTGGTCAGGATCCGATTCTGCGACGTCATCAATGCTTGCCACACGGCAAGCCTAGTACATTGGGCAAATTCCAGATCGCTCGCGACGCCGGGAACAAAAACTCAAGCGAAGACGTTATACTAAGGCGTTGACTTGAAGATATTGAAGGGATGGGATGCAGCATGGCTGATCGCGTGCTCCGAGGAAGCCGTATGGGTGCCGTAAGCTACGAGACTGACCGGGACCACGACCTGGCCCCGCGCCAGATGGCGAAGTACCGGACCCCGGACGGGTCGGTCTTCGAGGTTCCCTTCGCCGACGATGCGGAAATCCCCGAAGAGTGGATGTGCAAGAACGGCCAGCTCGGCACCCTCATGGAGGGCGAGGGCGTGGAGTCCAAGCCGACGAAGCCGCCGCGCACCCACTGGGACATGCTGCGTGAGCGCCGCAGCCTCGAGGAGCTCGACGTGCTGCTGGAGGAGCGCCTGGAGCACCTGCGCAAGCGCCGCCGCGCCGCAGCCCGCCTGGCCAAGGAGCAGCAGGAAAACTCCTAGAAAACGCGAAAGGCCCGGACCGTTACTTGAAGGGTCCGGGCCTTTTGCGCTTGCTTAGCGACGCAACCTGCGCAGCTCGTAGCGGGCGAGGCCAATCCCCTCGCGCACCATCTCATTCGCCTGGCTCGCAGCGTCGGCAAGCTTGGCGGGAAGCTTGGGCAGCGAGGTGTTGCTCAGCTCGAACTTGGCCAGCTTGAAGCCTTCCGCGATCATGTTCGCGAGTTCTTCCGGTGCCTGATCGATCTTGGCACCGACGCGGGAAAGCTTCGAGTTGTTGTACTCGTACTGGAGGAGCTTGCCCGCCTCCTTCGCCATTTCGGTCGCCTGCCAGCTGCGCTTCTCGGCACCCCACTTGGTGACCTCTACGAGCGAGGCACCGGCGAAGCTCGCGTCCAGCTTCGACTCGCCCAGCGTGCGGTCCTCGAAGGTGATCGGAACCTCGCGGACGTCGAAGCCCGCGTCGATGACCTTGTGCGCCAGGTCCACCTGGAAGATGTAGCCCTTGTTCGACAGCGCGTCCAAGTCGATAGCCTCGAGCACCTCGCGGCGGAAAGCGCGGTAGCCGGCGGTCATATCGGCAATGTCGCAACCAAGCGCCACCGAGATGTATTGGTTGCCCAGCTTGGACAGCAGGTAGCGGTTTTGCGGCCAGTTCTTTACCTCGCCGCCTTCGACGTAGCGGGAGCCGATGACCAGGTCTGCGCCGTCGTCAATCGCCCCGAGCAGACGCTCGAGCTCCTCGGGCGCGTGGGAGCCGTCGGCATCCATTTGGCACAGCACCTCGTAGTCCTTCTCCAGGCCCCAGCGGAAGCCGGCGCGGTAGGCCGCGAGCAGGCCCTCCTTGCCGGTGCGGTGGAGCACGTTGATCTCCGGGTGCGCGGCGGCGAGCTCGTCG
Organism: Corynebacterium sp. HMSC071B10; assembly: GCF_001814825.1. NCBI lineage: Bacteria > Bacillati > Actinomycetota > Actinomycetes > Mycobacteriales > Corynebacteriaceae > Corynebacterium > Corynebacterium sp. HMSC071B10. Next base: position 12,270 of record NZ_KV817993.1, read on the forward strand.
GCCTTCTCGCCGGTGCCGTCCGGCGAATTATCGTCCACGATCAGCAGGTCAACATTCGGGTTTGCCTTGAGCACCCGATCCGTGATCAGCGGAAGGTTCTCCAGCTCGTTGTAGGTAGGGATGATGACCAACGTCGAGTTCGCCATGAACGGTTACTCCTTGTATGAACGGTTGTTAGCTCTCGGTGGGCGCATCCAGGGCGCGCGATGCACTCATTGCAGCATACTCCCGGCGCGTGGCCAACGACGCACCGATGGCGGCAAGCACGCCGCCAAGCACCATGAGCCACTCCAGCCACTCGCCGATGCGGACCGCGAGGGTCTGGCCGGACTTCAGCGGCAGCGTGGAGGTCAGGTGCGCCGGGGTGAAGATCTCGGTCTGCTGCTCCACCGTCCCGTCGGCGCGCACAATGGCGGACACGCCGGAGGTTGCAGCCACCACGACGGCGCGGTCGGTCTCGATGGCGCGCATACGGCTCATGGCCAGCTGCTGGTAGGTCATGTCGGTAAAACCAAAGGTGGCGTTGTTGGTAGGTGTTGCGAGCAGCTGTGCCCCGTTCTTCACCGCCATGCGGTAGGCGGGGTCCTCGGCGACCTCGTAGCAGGTGGCGATGCCCACGATCGTCTCGCCCATCCGCACCACACCCGGGCCGTCGCCGGGCTTAAAGTCGCCTGCGAGGTCGACCAGGTCGGAGAAGTTGCGGAAGAAATCGCGCATCGGCATGTACTCGCCAAAGGGCTGCAGGAAGCGCTTGTTGTGCCGCTCGCCGACGCTGCCGTCAGGGTTGATCACCACCATGGTGTTGCGTGCCCCGACCTCGTCGCGGGTCAGTGTGCCCACCAGCAGCGGCGCATCGACTGCGCGGGCGGCCTGCGTGACTAAGGTGCCGGCCTCCGGGTCGACGAAGGGGTTGACATCCGAGGCGTTTTCCGGCCAGATCACCAGGTCGACGGGGCCTTCCTCTGCCAGCCGCTCGGTCTCGTCCACGTGGTTCTGCAGTACGGCGCGGCGCTGCGCGTTGAAGTCGAGCCCCATCCGCGGCACGTTGCCTTGCACCGCGGCGGCGCGCACCGTACCGGTGGCTCCCCCGTCGGCGGACACACCCAGGCCTGCAAGCGCTCCGAGCACGAGCGGCGCAAGCGCGGTCAGCCCTGCTACCGCCCGGGCCTTCCCGCGACGTGCGACGCAGGCAGCCAGGCTCGCACCGGTCAGCACAGCCGCAACGGTGACGAGCGCGGGCCCACCGTAGGCCGCCAGGTTGGCTAGCGGGCCGTTGATCTGCCCCCAGGCCAGGCGCACCCAGGCAAAACCGCCAAAGGGGAAGGAAGAACGGGCGAACTCCGCGGCGAGGTAGACCAACGGGAAGGCGGCGAATCCCCACCGCCTGCGTGCGACCCACACCCCTGCGATACCCGTGACCAGTCCGTACAGGGAGAGGAAGAACGCCAGGGCCAGGTAGGGCATCGGTCCGACGAACTCGCCAATCCATGGCAGCAGCAGCAGGTAGCAGGCCAGCGCCTGCAGCATGCCGAGCCCGGCACCCAAACGCGCGCTTGGGCGTGCCCCCTTCGGCCAGGGCGCGAGCGCGGCGTAGAACAGTGCCATCGCCACAAGCGCCAGCACCCAGTAGCCAAAAGGCTCATAGGAGAAGAACAGCAGCGCACCGGAACCTGCGGCGAGCAGGCAGCGCAGCGCTGTCGTCCATACGCTACTCACCTACTTGCGCTCCCCGTCCGCGTCTCCGCCAGTATCGTCGCCGGGATTCGCTTCCTTGCGGAACATCTCCTCGAGCTCGTCGGCGTCAATCACCTCATGGCTCTGCTCAGGCGCCGCGGGGCCGCCGAAGTTACCGTAGCTGGTCTGGAATTGCGACAGCGGCGAGGAGTTGTAGACGCGCACGCTGAACTCTTCCATGCTGCGCATCGCCCGGTTCGTGATCACGCGGCGCAGCAGCGCCCGGGTCGGCCCAAACACCAGCAAAAGCCCCACCGCAGAGGTAACGAAGCCTGGGATGATGCTGAGCAGCCAGCCCGTCATCAGCAGCGCGGAGTCCCCGGCGAGGCGGCCGAGCGAGCTGCGTCCCTGCGAGGCCTGCGCGAGGGCACCACGCAGGCTCAGGCTTGCCAGCACGGCGCCAAGAAACATCAGCGCGAAGATGGCGAAGATTGCCCAGCCGACGCCGATGAGCTTGGCCACTCCGTAAAAAGCGAGGGCCTCCATGAAAAAGTAGGCGAAAATAAACAGCGGCATGCGGCCAGACTACCTGTCGAGTTGGCGCAGCAGCCAGTCAACATCGCGGGTGAGGTGCTGGAAATACGGCCCGTAGTGGTTCAGGCCCGTCCTGCCTGGCAGCCGCGGTAAACGCCGGGTCTGAAGGCCCACGCCCCACTGCTCGGCGAGGTCGCGGACTAAGGAGTACGGCACGATGTCGTCGTGAAGCGAGGCCCACAGCCGTAGTGGGATGCGCAAAGGGCGGCGGGACCCGAGTGCCTGGCGTTCGAGCACCTCGGCGGTGTGCGGCAGGGCGTCGAGAAGCTCGGCCATGCCGATGCCCTCCCGCGTCCAGGCGGTCGTGTGTGCCCAGGGCCGACGCAGTGCAGCACCGACGGCACAGACCTGCGCGTTGTCAACGATCGCCGCGGCCCCGGCCGGGCTCAAGTGTGGGATGAGCTCCTCGGCGACGCGCGGGTGGTGCGCCACCAGCCCGGCGACCGCGTAGAGGATCACTATCGACGGCAGCGCACCATCGACATGGTCAAGCATCGGAATCAGTGCCGCGGGCGGTGCCCCGCATACTGCCGCGAGCGGCTGGAGTTCGGGCGCGTACTCGGGTCGTTCGAGCCACGCCCCTACTGCCCCGCCGCCCTGGGAAAAGCCCCATAGGCCAAGGGCGTTGGTGTGCAGTGGGAGGTGGGAGGCGGCGCGGGTGGCGTCGATAAGCGATTGCGCGGCGGCGGTGTGGTCGCAGTACAGCTGCACGCGGTCGGCCGGATCGCGCGGATAGTCGGTGAGTACGACGTTTGCGCCGCGAGCGAGCATGAGCGCGATGGCGGGCTGCTCGTAGGCGGCGATGAGATCGAGCGGGGCGATCCGCGGCGCGAGGCCGACGGTGCAGGAATACGACGGGTCGCAACGCGCCGCCACGCCCTGGGTCGACGGCGCGAACGCGATGGTCGGGCGCGGGCCTGCCCCACCCCAGGGGGTGCGGGAGAGAAAGACCGCGCCGGTGGCGGTCAGCGTGCGGCCCGCGGCATCAGTGGTGACGTAGTCGATGCTGAGCGCCTGCGCGGGATTCAGCCTGCGCGTCAACCCCACTGCCTTGATCTCGCGTGCTTTCAGGAGGGTCCCCGGGCTGCGTCCAATCACCCAGGCCGCATCTGTGTGCTCCGGCTCTGTGAGGCGCGCGCCGCGCACCGCATCCACCGCGAGCCCGAGCGCGGCACGCAGCGCCGCCGAATGCTTCCCCACCTTCGCTAGCGCGGCATCCGACGCCAGATCGGCCGCGGCACCACGCGCATCACTGCGGCGAGCAGCGCTAATCGACGCGGCACCCACACCGTCCGGCTGCGCCCGGCACGTGCCGCGTCGACCATGGCGTCAGCGACCTCGTCCGGGGTGACGGACATCACTGCGGGCTTCATCCCCTCGGTCATGGAGCCGATGACGAAGCCAGGCCGCGCGGTGATCAGCCGCAGCTGGGAGCCGTGGAGCTGGTCTGCAAGGCCCTGGCAGAAGGCGTCGAGGCCTGCCTTGGTGGAGCCGTAGACGTAGTTGGCGCGGCGGGCGCGCCACCCGGCGATGGAGGAAAACGCGAAGACCGTCCCGCGCGTCATGACGTTGGTGAGCACCGTGAGCGCGTTGATCTGCGCGAGGTAGTCGACACTGCCAATGCGCACTACCTCCGTCTCATCCCGCAGCGCGCGGTCGTGATCGCCCAGGATGCCGAAGGCGACGATGGCGGTGGTGATCTCCCCGCCCGAGTGGACCTCTTCTACGAGTGCGCGGTGCGACTCCAAGTCGGTGGCTTCGAAGCGCCGCGTCTCCACCGCGGATGCGCCGGCCGCGAGCAGGCGCGCACGGATCTCGGCGGCGTCTGCGCGATCCGGTTCCCGCATCGCCAACACCACGCGGAGCCCGTCGCAGATGCGCTGCGCAATCGCGGTGCCGATGTCGCTCGTGCCGCCGAGGACCAGCAGGGTGCCTTCGGGCTCACTGTCTTGCGTACGCATGGGCCTAGCGTAGTCCACGGTGGACGTTGTTCAGCGAGACCGCGCCATCGTCGTCCAGGTAGACAATGTCCTCCAGCCGCATCCCCCACTTGCCGGGCAGGTAGATGCCCGGCTCGATGGAAAAGGCCATCCCGGCCTTGAGCTCGGTGTCGTTACCCGCGATGATGAAGGGTGCCTCGTGGCCGGCCAGGCCGATGCCGTGGCCGAGCCGGTGGGTGAAGTACTCGCCGTAACCGGCCTGATCGATCACGCCGCGCGCGACGGCATCGAGCTCGCCTGCGGTGATCCCCGGGCGAGCCGCCGTCACCGCCGCCTGGTGGGCTTGCGCAAGCACATCGTAGGCGCGCACGACCTCAGGGTCCGCGTCCTCGGTGTTTCCGCCGACGATGTAGGTGCGGGTGCAGTCCGAGTGGTAGCCGCTGTACAGCGTGCCGCCCAAGTCGACGACCACGACATCGCCGCGGGACAGGACGCGCTCGGAGAAGTCGTGGTGCGGGTTGGCACCGTTTTTGCCGGAGCCCACGATGACGAAGTCGACTGCCTCATGCTCGTCCATAATCAGGCGGTCGAGCTCCTCGGCCACCTGTGCTTCGGTGCGCCCGGCAACGAGCAGCTCAGGCACCCGTGCGTGCACACGGTCGATCGCGGCACCGGCGCGCGCCAGCTCGGCCAACTCCGCGTCCTCTTTAGCCATGAACAGCTCCGCGAGCGTGTCCGTGGCCAGCCGGGTATCCGGCACAAGCGCCTGCAACGCAAAGACGTGATCCGCGGTCAGCGAGCTGCCGAGTGCCACCGGCTTGGTCGCGTCGAGCGCTTCGACGGCCAGCGCGTAGGGATCTTGCCCGTCCCGCCAGCCGCGCACCTCTACCCCGCTGTCGGCAGGGATGCCCAGGCTCGCGATGTCTGTGAGCGGCGCGACGAGCACGGCACGCCCGTCCGGGCCGATTGCCAGTGCGGTGAGCCGCTCGTGTGAGGACGCCCAGCTGCCGGTGAGATACGCGAACTCCGCCCCGGTTCCGACAACCAGTCCGCCAAGCGAGTGTGTAGTAACGAGCTCTGCCGCGCGCTGCCGACGGTGTGCAAACGTGGTCTGATCTATTCGCGTCATGCAGGCAATCCTAGGCCGCTACACTTTTGAGCGTGACTTCGCCTACGTTCCCCGAGCTGCTCGCCCGCTGCTCCGTTGGCGCGCGCTACTGCTCCGGCATTTTCGTCGCCTCGGACACGGTGCTTACCTGCGCGCACTTTTTGCGCCCAGAAGACGAGGCAAATCCCGGCACAATCACGGTCCGGGTGGCCGGAGCCCGCTACCGGGCCCGCGGGGTGCGCCGGTTCGCCCGCACGGATATTGCGCTGCTGCGCGTCGACGCGGCGCGGGTCGGCCCCTTCCCAAAGCTCGGTCCTCCCCCGCGCCCGCTTGCGCGTACCGTCACCTTCGGCTTCGGCGGCGGGGCGAAGGTTCCAGCTGCGCGGAGCGGGCGGTTCCTGTTCACGCTTCCGCTGGCGTTTTCGCGCAACCTGCGGACGTTCGTGCGCCCGGCCGGTGTCGTCGCCAATGCCCAGCCCGCAGTCAAGGGGGACTCCGGGGGCCCAGTGCTTGTCGACGCCCACCTGGTCGGCACCCAGTCCCTTATCCTCGACCCCTTCCGCACCAACCTGCGGCTGGCCACCATCTCCCTGCTTACTGAGGAAGTACGGGAAGCACTCAGCTAGTTGCCCAGCGCGACAACGCCGCGTCGGATCGCGTCGATCGCCTTATTCGCCGAGTCGCGGATCTCGTCGCTATAACCGGTCTTTTTCACTTGTTCGAGCAGGTCGATGACCTGGCGGCACCAGCGCACGAAGTCGCCCGGGGTCAGCTCCGCGCCGCACTCTGCGGCGGCCGCGAGCGCGTAGCCAAGCGGGGCACCTGCGGTCCACTGGTGCAGCGAGAGCGCGAACGCGGGATCGGGCAGGCGGGTGACGGGCAGCTGGTGGCGTTGCTCGTCGGAGGTGAGCTCGCCGTAGATGCGCATGGTCTCCCCCATCGCCTCCGCCATCGCCTCGGTCGCCGCTTCCGGCGCACCGTGGGTGGTCTTACGGTTTTCAAAGACGACCATCGACGCCACACCGGCGAGCTCGGCGGGGTCGAGCTCGTCCCAGATCCCGCGCTTGAGGCACTGCGCGACGAGCAGGTCGGACACGTTGTGGATGCGGGCGAGGCGCTCGCCCTCCTCGCTCACGGCAGGCTCGCCCTCGCGCAGCTCGACGTAGTCGAGTTCGGTGAGCAGGCCGATGATGCGCTCGAAGGTGCGGCCGAGCGAATCGGTGGAGCGATCGACGCTGCGGGTAAGCGCCGCGAGTTTGCGTTCGTCGCGCACAAGCTCCTCGCCCACCCGGGCGAGCAACTCGCGGTCGTGCGCTGGCCACGCGTGCACCGGGTGATTGCGCACGGCCTCGCGCAGCGCGGTGACCTTCTTCGTCGGACGCACCCGCGCCTTCTCCCGCAGCTTGCGCGGCGCGTGCAGGTTGCCACTGTGAAGCTGGCTGACCACCTTGCGAGTGTGCTTACGCGGCTGATCCTGCACGTGCCGCGGGACCTTGATCTGGCCCACGACCACGGGCGGGTTGCGGAAAGAGGCCGCGTCGATGCGGCCCGACCAGCCACGCTCGGTGGTCACCCACGGGCGCGGATCGCGACGCTTGCCCGCAACTTGGACGACGGCGGCCAACTCCGGCTTCTTCTTCCCCGGCAGCGCGATGACCTCGCCCACGCGCAGCCGCCCCAGGATCGTCTCGGTTTCCTGCTGCCGGTTTTCTATCGCGTGCCGGCGGGCTTCCTTTTCCGCCTCGCTGAGATCACGGCGCAGGCCCAAGTACTCCACCAGGTCTGCCGCCGGGTCGTCGCCAGGCGGGGCGAATTTTGCCACGTCCGCGTGCAGCTGCTCGCGCTGGCGGCGCACCTTCGTGCGCAGACGGTCGATATCGCGCACCTCGCCGACCACCGAGCGGTTGGTTTGGAACTGTGCGAAGGACTGCTCGATCAAGCGGATGGAGTCCTCGTAGCCGTTCATGCCCAGCATGTTGATGGCCATGTTGTAGCCGGGCTGGAACTGGGAGATCAGCGGGTAGGTTCGCGTGGAGGCTAGACCCGCCACCTCGCGGGGATCCATCGCGGGTGCCCACTGCACTACGGCGTTGCCGATGTGGTCGATGCCGCGGCGCCCGGCACGGCCCGTGAGCTGGGTGTACTGGCCTGGGGTGAGATCCACGTGCGCCTCGCCGTTGAACTTCACCAGCTTCTCCAACACGACGGTCCGAGCCGGCATGTTGATGCCAAGCGCCAGCGTCTCGGTGGAGAAGACCACCTTGACCAGACCCCGGACGAACAGTTGCTCCACGATGTGCTTAAACGCCGGGAGCAGGCCCGCGTGGTGGGCAGCGTAGCCGCGCAGCCAGGCGGTGCGCAGCTGGCGGTAGTTGAGCACGTCGAGGTCCTCGTCGGGGATGCCGTCGACGCCGGCGTCGATAATCGCCCTGGCCTCATCTTGCTCCTCGGGCGTGGTGAGCTCCTTGCGCGAGCGCAGGCACTGGAACAGCGCCCCGTCGCAGCCGGCGCGGGAGAAGATGAACACGATCGCGGGCAGCATGTCGCGCCCGCCGAGTGCTGCCACGACCTGGGGGCGCCCGACCGGCTTGATCTTGTCCTGGCCGCGCATGCGCCCGCTGCGGCTGCCCTTGGCGCGCGAGCGGAAGCCGCGGCCCGATTCGAAGTCTGCGCGGCCCTCGTCGTGAGTGCCAGCCTCGATGCGCTCGATAGCGCGCAACAGCGAGGTGTTGACCTTGCCGCCGGCCCCGCCGCTGTCTGCATCGCCGGTGCCGGGCTCGAAGAGCGGGAAGACCTTGCGGCCCACCATCATGTACTGGCTCAGCGGCACCGGGCGGTGCTCAGAGACGACGATGGTGGTGTCACCGCGCACCGCGTCGAGCCACTCACCGAACTCCTCCGAGTTGGACACCGTGGCCGAAAGGCCGATGATGCTGACGGATTCGTCGAGGTTGAGGATGATTTCCTCCCACACTGCGCCGCGGTCGCGGTCGGCTAGGTAGTGGATCTCGTCCATCACGACGTGCGAGAGGCGGTGCAGCTGGCCGGAATTGGCGTAGATCATGTTGCGCAGCACCTCGGTGGTCATCACGACGATCTCCGCGCTGCCGTTAATCGAGGTGTCTCCCGTGAGCAGGCCGACCGCGTCTTCGCCGTGCTCGGCGACGAGGTCGTGGTACTTCTGATTGCTCAGCGCCTTAATCGGCGTGGTGTAGAAGCACTTCGTGCCTTGCTGCAGCGCGAGTGCGACGGCGAACTCTCCCACAATGGTCTTGCCGGAGCCGGTCGGCGCGCACACCAGCACGCCGTGACCGCGCTCGATGTCGGCGCACGCTTCTACCTGGAAGTCGTCGAGAGGGAAAGGACGCGCTGCGCGAAACTCCGCGAGGAACTCGAGCTGTTCGATCGGCGTCTGCTCCGGCTGTTCCCCCTCGGCACCAAACGCTTCCGGGGTGTACTTGTCATCGGGCAGAGACTGCGAAGAAGAAGCGCGGGAAACCATGCCCCTTAGAGTACGTCGTCGAAGGGATCCTTGTCCGCAAAGGAGCGCGACTGCGTCTTTGGCTGGTGCGTCGTTTGCGGTGCATTGCCGATGTTGGAAGCGCGAACCGGGGTGCTCGGTCCAACTGGCGTGGCAGCCCCGATCGCACCCGAGGAGGTCACCGGGCCGGAGCCCTGCTCGTCGTCTAAGTCCATCCAATCCGGGCGGTTCGCGCCCGTGCGCTTGTCGTGGATGCGGCAGAATTGGAAAGCCATCTCCACCAGCAGGCAGATCGAGATGCCGAGGGCGAGCATGGAGAAAGGATCCTGGCCCGGGGTCATTACCGCAGCGAAGCAGAAGATCAGCACGATGATCATGCGCCGCTTGTCCTTGACGTGTTCGTAGCGCAGGATGCCGACGAGGTTGAGCATGATCAGGATCAGCGGCACCTCGAAGCTCACGCCGAAGATGATGATGAGCGCGAGCAGGAAGTTGTAGTACTCACCGCCTGTGAGCGCCGCGACCTGGAACTCCGAGCCGATGGACATGAGCACGAGCAAGCCCTGGTCGAGCACGAAGTAGGCCAGCACCGCGCCTGCAACGAAGAGGAAGACTGCCACAGCAACGAAGCTGAATGTGTAGCGGCGCTCGTTCTTATGCAGACCGGGTGTGATGAAGTTCCAGATCTGGGTCAGCCACACCGGTGAGGCTAAGACGAGTCCGGCGAGCGCGCCGACTTTGAGGCGCAGCATGAACATCTCAAACGGGCTGGTAGCGAGCAGCCTGCACTGCCCATCGCCGGAAAAGTCGGCACGGAGCTCGTCCGGGAGGTTGCAGTAGGGTCCGCGGATGATCTCGCCGAGCGGCATCACGCCAGGTGGCGAGGTTTGGTACCAAATGAACCCGATAATCGTGCCGACAAATACCGCGGCCAAAGAGATCATGACGCGCCGCCGCAGCTCCTGGAGGTGCTCAACCAGGCTCATCTCACCGGTTGGGTTCTTCGCCCTCCTGCTGCGCTTCAGTTTTAGCGACAACGCCACTCCCCTCTCAACGTGCAGTAGCGCTTACTGGTTGCGCTGGTTTTCCGGCTTGTCCCAGAACGACTCTGGGCGCGCCGCCTGCTGCGCGTCGCTATTGGTGATGCCGTTGCTGCCGCCAGGGGTAGCGTCCAGCTCGCGCTGCGGCTGGGCCTGCTCCGGCTGGCCTGCCGCGTCATCGTTCTTCATCTCCTTGACCTCGGACTTGAAGATGCGCGCCGAGCGGCCCATGGAGCGGGCGAGGTCAGGCAGCTTATTCGCGCCGAACAGGAGTAGCACGATGACGAGGATGATGAGGATTTCGGTCCAGCCAATGCTAGCCATAGTGGATCAAGTCTCTTTCCTACGATTCCGACAGACGTTAAACCTAAAGCGCTATCTTAACGCGTCGGCTGCGCGACATGCACGCTCACGCACCTTCGCGGCCAAGTCTTCTGGCGCGACGAGACGCAAACGGTCCGCGTGCGCGAGGCAGAAACGGGCCAGCCAATCGTCCGAGCCGTAACGCAGGGTTGCATCGACCCACTCGGGAGGCTGGTCGGCCGCAGCTGGCGTGAGCTCGAGTTCAAGCTCCCAGTACTCCGCCATCCACAGGGCATCACCGCGCACCTTGAAGTGCGCCACGTTGCCGTCGTCAAAGGCGAAGGGCTCGTCGGCGTCTGCGGCGGCGCGCACGGCGCGCTCGTCGACCGCCTCTTCGCTGACGTTGATCTCGCGGATGCGGTCGAAGCGGAAGGTCTTCTGAGTGTCGCCCTCGAGCGCGCGCAGGTAGGTCTGCTCGTCGCGCTGCAGCACAGCAATTGGCGACACCGTGCGTTGGGTGAGCTGGTCGGAGGTCGCGGAGTAGTAGCGAAGCTGGAGCTTTCTGCCCTCGGCGATCGCCTCTGCAATCGTGGCCGCGACCGGGGTGTTTGCCGCGATCTGGTCCACATTGGTCACCCCGGCAGTGTTGGTGACTGCACGGATCTTGTCCGCGGCCGAGCGCACCGCATCGACGTTGACTAGGCCGGGCAAGGTCTCCAAAGATTCCAGCAGGAGCAGCAGAGCGTGCGCTTCTGTGGGTTTGAGCCGCAGCGGCGCGTTGAGTCCCTGGTCATCCAGCACTGTGACCCCGCGCCAGGTGTGCGCAAGGTCGAACATCTCCCCCGGCCCACGCCCCACTCCGGACAGGTGCAGCCGGTCCAAATCGTCGCGGACTTCCGCCACATCCATGTTCAGGTCGCGGGCGATCTCCATCAGCGTCTTGCCCTGGTGCCGGGAGACATACGGTAAGAGGTTGAGCAGGCGCACCAGCCGCCCCGATTGCTCATTCGCCATGATCTCCTCCCCCTGCCTGCGTCAGCAGCGCAAGCACATCGCGCCTAATGTCTTCCGGTTCGATCGCTCGCACGTCGAGCGCATGGGCGGCGGTCGTGCGCACGACCCAGTCGCGCTCTACCTCCCCCAGGACGATGGTGTCTGTCTCGCCGGTTGACCCGGGCTCGCGGGCGCCCTTTGCGGCGAGTTCCTCGGCGGTGCCCGCGCCGACGGTAATGCGGGCATCCGTCACCGGGCCGCGCAGCAGCTCGCGCACGATCTCGCCCGGGTCCCCGGTCGGCGAGTGGAAATCTGTGGTGTCTCGCACCAGCGTCACATCCGAGATGCGGGTGGCCCGGAAGACGCGCTCGGCGTCACGGTCCACGTCCCAGCCCACCAGGTACGCCCTGGTGTTGAGGGAAACAATGGACCACGGGTCGACCATGCGCCGCTGCACGCGGCCGCTACCCGGCACGTGGAAGTCGAAATGGGCGCGCAGATTATGGCGGATCGCGCCGAGCAGCTGGTGGAAGGCATCCGGATCCAGCTGGGTTGCGTCGTGTGCGGCGGAGGCGAGCGGGGCGCTGTCAAAGGTGCGGGTGGCACCCGACGCGGCCAGCTTGGTCCAGCCGGAGCGCGCAAAGGCACCGAGTGAGCCGCGCTGGCTCAGATCGACGGCGAGGCCCACGACGCTCGCCTCTTCTTCGGTCAGGTCGACTGGCGCGAGCTCGTAGCGTTCCCGGTCGAGGCTCAGCTGTCCGTCGCGATAGCGCACGGGAACTCCGGCGAGGCGTAGTGCTGCGACGTCGCGGCGGATCTGCAGGTTGAGGGCCTCTTGGCTGCGGTGCTGGTAGCCGTCGACGTGCTGGCCCCCCCACGCGGTCTCCCGCCTGCGTGGCGAGCCGAGCAACGCGAACGCGAGGTTCGCCTGGCGCACCTCTGGTTCTAGCTCCGCCACGTGACCTCCCGTGCTTGTCTGTCTGCGCTACGCTTCCGCGTCGTGCGAGTCAATGTAGTCAATGAACTCGTCGACGCGCGGGTCGGTGGACGCAAACGGGTCGAGCAGCTCTAGCGTGCGCGGCTCGGGCCGGTTCGTCTTCAGGTGTACCCAGTCCACGTTGTAGTCCACGCCCGCGGCCCGCGCGGCGGCGAGGAAACGCCCCCGCAGTGCGGCGCGCGTGGTCTGCGGCGGCTGGGCGGCTGCCTCGGCGATGGACTCGTCGTCGGTCCAGCGCTTGGCCAGCCCCTTGCGCTGCAGCAGGTAGAACAGTCCCCGGTTGGGGTTGATGTCGTGGTAGGTCAGATCGATCTGCGCGAGTTTGGGGTGATCCCACTCCGCGCCGAGCTTGTCCTTGAACTGGGTAAGCAGCTTGCGCTTGATCACCCAGTCGATCTCTGTGTCCACGCCTGAAAAGTCCTGCGAGGCAATTGCGTCGAGCGTGCGCGACCACAGGTCCACCACGCGCGCCATCTCCTCGTTCGGGGTGCCCTCGTCGGGGCGGGACTCCAGCCAGCGCTTGGCGGCCGCAAGCGTTGCCTGCTGCACTTCGAGCGCGGTCACAGTGCCGCCCTCCTTCAAGCGCAGCGGGGTCTGGCCCGTGGGGTCGGCGGCGATCTCGCGGATGTGCTCGATGGCGTTGTCCAGGGTGAAGTTCGGCAGGTCGAAGCCCGCTTCGAGCATCTCGATGACCAACAGTGTGGAGCCGACCTTCAGCGCGAAGGATGGCTCGGACATGTTGGAGTCGCCCACGATGACGTGCATGCGTCGGAAACGGTGCGAGTCGCCGTGGGGCTCGTCGCGAGTGTTAATGATCGGGCGGGTGCGCGTTGTCGCCGATGAGACGCCCTCCCATACCTGGTCGGCGCGCTGCGAGATGACGAAGCGGCCCTTCTTCACCATGCCCGCACCGCAGATGAGCTGGCGGGTGATCATGAAAGGCAACAGCTGCGTGCCGAAGGACTTCAGCGCGAGCTCGCGGCTGATCAGATAGTTCTCGTGCGTGCCGTAAGAGTTGCCCTTCGAGTCCACGTTGTTTTTGAACAGGAAGACGTTGCCGCCGACGCGGTCGTCAGCAAGCGCTTGCTCAGCTTCGGTGGCGAGCTGGTTGTAGAGCAGCTCGCCCGCCTTGTCGTAGTTGAGCAACTGCGTGACCGAGTCGCACTCGGCCGTGGCGTACTCGGGGTGCGAGCCCACATCCAGGTAGAGGCGCGAGGCGTTCTCCGTGAAGATATTCGAGCTGCGGTGCTCCGCCACGACGGGCCGGAACAGATAGCGCGAGATCTCCTCGGGGGTGAGAACCGCTTTACCGTCGCGGACCGCAGTGACTCCGAACTCGGTCTCCACGCCCATCACGCGGCGGGGGTAGACAGTGGTCATGGGGTTACTGCCCGCCCTTTTGTACGAACGAGCGCACGAACTCCTCCGCGTTGTTGTCCAGCAGGGAATCGATCTCGTCGAGGATGTCGTCGGTGCCCGTGGTGTTCAGCTGCGCCTGCCCGGCGTCGAAGGCCTCCTCCTGTGCCCCATCGTCGCCGCTGTTGCCGCCTTGTACGTACTGCTGCTTAGACATGCTTGAATCCTAATCCCTTCAACAATGCTGTGATGTCCTCGGCGCGCTCAACGAGCTCGCCGATCTCTTCCTTGGTAAAGCCATCGACCTTGTCCATCGGCAGACGGTGCGGCTGGTTGTTCACCGAGAAAATCACCGACTGCCAGCTCGATGCCACGATGTCCTCGCCGAACTTCTCGCTCACGCGGCCGCGGAAGTAGGCGCGCGAATCGGTCGGCGGCTCTGTGACCGCCCGCTCGATCGTTGCCTCGTCGACCAGTGTGCGCATTTGCCCCTTGCGCACCAGCGCGTGGTAGAGCGACTTCGCCGGGTCGATATCCGCGTACTGAATGTCGATGAGCTTGAGCTTCGGGTCCGCGATATCCACCCCGCGATCTAAGTAGCGCTTGATCAGCGACCACTTCGCGGTCCAGTCCAGCCGGTCCGCGGTGCTCAGCGGGTCGCGCTCGAGATCGTCCAGGATCTCACCCCACAGGGCAAGGACCTTGGTGTCTACCTCGTCGAGCTCCGGCAGCGCGGCAGCGCGCTCACGGTAGATCCGTAGGATCTCGATGGCGGTGAGCCTGCGCCCGTCGGCAAGCAAGAGCTCGTGCGTGCACGTCGGGTCGTGGGAGACCTGCTTGATCTCGTCGACGGGGTTTGCAAGCCGCAGGTCGGAAAAGTCGACGTCGGATTCGATGCAGTCGAGCACGAGCTTGGTCATACCCATCTTGAGGAAGTTGGAGTACTGGCTCATGTTCGCATCGCCCACGATGACGTGCAGGCGGCGGAACTTGGCGGCCAGCGCGTGCGGCTCGTCGCGCGTGTTCACGATGCCGCGGTTGAGCGTGGTCTCCAGCGAGACCTCCTGCTCAAAGTAGTCGGCGCGCTGCGAGATCTGGAAGCCCTCACGCTCCGATTCCTGACCGATGCCCATGCGGCCCGCACCAATGATCACCTGGCGGGTAACGAAGAAAGGAATGAGCGCCTGGGTCAGCCGCGCGAAGTCGGTCTTACGCGAGTACTGGTAGTTCTCGTGGCTGCCGTAGGACTGGCCCTTGCCGTCGACATTATTCTTATAAAACTTCAGCGGCGGGCACGGGTCGATCTTGTCCAGCACGCTAATCTGCTGGTCCCACAGCTCGCGGATATCGGCCGCGGCCTTGTTGAGCACGTAGTCTCCCGCCGCGTCATAAATCATGGCGTCCCACGCATTGGAAACCTCCGGCGAGGAGTACTCCGGGTGCCCATGGTCGACGTAGTAGCGCGCGCCATTGGTGGTGACCACGTTGGCCACTCCCATCGCGTTCGCGTCCACCACCGGGACGGTGCGATAACGCTGCAGGTCGAAGCCGCGCGTGTCTTTGAGCGGGGCCTCTTCCTCGTAGCTCCAGCGGGAGCGGGCGGCGGTGTTCATCGCCGCGTACGCCACCACCGCGTGGGTAGAGGTGAGCAGTTGGCTTATCGACGGGTCGTCCGGGGTTGTGATCCCGTACTCAGTCTCAGTGCCCATGTAACGTGTCATACCGCACTACCGTACCCGGCGCGGCGGGTATTTGTGTGAAAAATACGATTGAGCGTATTTTATTTACATGAGTTCTGTCACCCACGCAAGCAACCCCGAGGTAGCGCCGAAGGAACGGAAGTTCTTTGGGCAGCCTTGGGGGTTGGCCAACCTTTTCGGCATCGAGCTCTGGGAGCGCTTCAGCTTCTACGGCATGCAGGCCCTGTTGGCCTTCTATATGTACTACTCCACCACCGAGGGCGGCCTCGGGATGGACCAGACCACTGCGTTGAACCTGGTCGGTGCCTACGGTGGCTTTGTCTACATGATGGCGCTGGTCGCTTCCTTTGTCGGCGATCGCCTCCTTGGCTCCGAGCGCACGCTGCTCTACTCGGCCATCCTGGTCATGATTGGACACGTTGTTCTGGCTCTGGTGCCTGGCGGCGTCGGTCTTGCCATCGGCCTCACCTGTATCGGTATCGGCTCTGGCGGTGTGAAGACGTCTTCTCAGGTTGTTCTGGGCGAGCTGTACACCCGCGAGGACCCACGACGCGACGCGGGCTTCTCCATCTTCTATATGTCAGTCAACATTGGCGCCCTGCTGGGCCCGGCCCTCACCGGCGCAATCTGGGGTATGGCTGGCTTCCACTGGGGCTTCGGCCTCGCGGCGATCGGCATGGCGCTGGGGCTTGTCCAGTACATCCTCATGCGTGGTTCCAGCATTGGCGCTGCGGGCTCGGAGATCCCGAACCCGCTGCCGCATTCCGAATATGGCAAGTGGATCACCGGCACTGTCATCGTCGTTGGCGTTGTCGTCGCGCTGCTGGTCACAGGCGTTGTGCCACTGAGCTCGCTGTCCTGGATCGTGTTTGCGGTTGCGCTGGTCGCTACTGTGTTTCTGCTCTGGGAGATGTTCCAATCCGAAGAGGTCACTGCCGCGGAGAAGTCCCGCCTGACCGGCTACATTCCCCTGCTCGTTGGCTCGGTAGCGTTCTTCGCCATCTTCCAATCGCAGTTCACTGTGGTCGCGGTCTACTCGGATCAGCGCGTGAACTTGGACTTCCTCCTGTGGGAGCTCACGCCGGCGCAGGTGCAGTCCTTCAACCCGGCGTTCATCATCACCTTCTCCCCGATCTTCGCAGCTTTGTGGACGAAACTCGGCGATCGCCAGTGGTCTTCTTCGGTGAAGTTCGGCGTGGCCAACATCGTGATTGGTCTCTCGCTCTTCCTGTTCCTGCCGTACGTTGGCGGCGGTGAGCAGTCCACCCCGCTCTTCGTGCTCGTGTTGATCCTCTTCCTCTTCACGATGGGTGAGCTCTTGCTCTCGCCAGTTGGCAATTCCCTTGCCACCAAGGTTGCCCCCGAGGCTTTCAAGTCGCGCCTGTTTGCCGCCTGGTTGATGACTGTTTCGATGGGTACCGCACTGTCTGGTGTCCTCGGCTCGCTGTACAACCCGGATGATGCAACCGCGGAGCGCACCTTCTTCCTCTCCCTGTCCGCAGCCACGATTGTGCTTGGCGTGGTGCTCATCGCTATTCGACGCTGGGTGCTGCAAAAGTTCGGAGACGTACGCTAGCGGCTTTACACGTTTCGACGAATACGCCGAATCAGCCCCGCGGGCTGGGCTTGCGGGGTAGGCTACCCGGCAACGATGCAAACGAGAGGTGAACCCATGTCTGATGTCGACAAGATTGAGCGCGATACGCTTCTACCTGCATATTTCGGGCAGTTCGGTGGCCAGTACGTGCCCGAGCCGCTCTACCCGGTGCTCGATCAGCTCGAGCGCGCTTTCGTGGACGCCCGCGAGGACAACGAGTTTCTCGACGAGCTCTCGCGCCTCCAAGCGAAGTACCTCGGCCGTCCGACTCCGGTTTACGAATGTGCCAACCTGCCGAGGGTTGGTGCGTCGAAAATTTTCTTGAAGCGTGAGGATCTTGCGCACGGTGGCGCGCACAAGGGCAACCAGGTGTTGGCGCAGGCGTTGCTCGCGAAGCGGTTGGGCAAGAATCGCCTCATCGCCGAAACCGGCGCCGGCCAGCACGGCACCGCCACCGCCATGGTTGCCGCGCTGATGGGCATGGAGTGCACAATTTACATGGGTGCGCAAGACGTTGCCCGCCAGCAGCCGAACGTGCGCCGCATGCGCCTGATGGGCGCCACAGTCGTCCCCGTCACCAACGACGCCGGCGGCTCCATGTCCAACGCCATCGACATCGCTCTGCAGGACTGGGTCGAAAATATTGACTCCACCCACTACGTCCTCGGCTCCGCCTGCGGTCCCCACCCCTTCCCCACCCTGGTCAAGGAGTTCCAGGCTGTTATTTCGCGCGAGTCCCGCCAGCAGATGCTGGAGGACACCGGCAGACTTCCCGACGCCGTCATCGCCGCAGTCGGCGGCGGCTCCAACGCCATCGGCGCCTTCGCCGAATACCTCAAGGATGAGCCCGGCAACGCCGATGTCGAACTCATCGGCGTCGAACCCGCCGGCGAAGGCCTAAACACCGACCGCCACGGCGCACCGCTCAACCATGGCAAGCTGGGCATCCTGCACGGCTCCCGCTCCTTTATTGTCACTGGTCACGACGGCGAAGTCCTCCCCGAGTCCTTCTCTGTCTCCGCCGGACTGGACTACCCGGGCGTCGGCCCCGAGCACGCATACCTCCGCGAGATCGGCCGCGCCCAATACGTCGCCGTCACCGACGAGGACGCCCTCCAGGCCTTCCGTCTGCTCTCCCGCTACGAAGGCATCATCCCCGCTCTCGAGTCCTCCCACGCCCTGGCCTACGCCCTGAAACTCGCCGAAGTCGCCGACGCCGACGGCCACGAGCTCAACCTGCTGGTCAACCTGTCCGGCCGCGGCGACAAGGACCTCGACTACGTCTACAACATCCTCGGCGACCAACTCTTCGACGACCCCGAGCAAGCCCCCATCGGCGACCTCCACATCAGCGAAGTCCTCGCCTCCATGACCAGCTCCTCCAACGAGCGCGAGGCCGGCCACACCGTCGCCCACTAGTTTTGGGGGCTCTTGCCCTCACCTCACGACCTTGGACTTTCTCGCCTGCCCAATAGGCGCTTTACGTCAAGGGTTGTGAACGATGTGTGGTTCACATTTGATGGTGTCGGGTTGGAGTGTGGGCGCTGTGCTGGTGCGGATGATGGTGACGTGGCACAGGTTCCTTTAGCAGTTTGAGTATGTCACTGTCCTTTCAGATGGAGGGAACGGAAATACACATAGCCCGCCCACAATCGGGTGGACAGGCTATGAATCTTCGGCGACCTGAGGTGGAACTGCTGCCAACGTAATGGGATTACCAGCCGCGTTCTGCGAGGCGGTGCGGCGCCGGCAGGTCGGCGACGTTGATGCCCACCATCGCCTCGCCGAGGCCGCGGGACGCTTCGGTGACAACCGCGATGTCGTCGTAGTGCTTGGTTGCC
This sequence comes from Corynebacterium sp. HMSC071B10, assembly GCF_001814825.1. Taxonomy (NCBI): domain Bacteria; kingdom Bacillati; phylum Actinomycetota; class Actinomycetes; order Mycobacteriales; family Corynebacteriaceae; genus Corynebacterium; species Corynebacterium sp. HMSC071B10. Next base: position 30,894 of record NZ_KV817993.1, read on the forward strand.
TTGACCACGGCCTTCGCGCGGGCTTCGGGGTTGCCTGACTTGAAGATGCCGGATCCGACGAACACACCGTCCGCGCCGAGCTCCATCATCAGCGCTGCGTCTGCCGGGGTGGCGACACCACCGGCGGTAAACAGCGGCACAGGAAGCTTGCCGTGCTCAGCGACGTAGCAGACCAGCTCGTAAGGGGCCTGCAGCTCCTTCGCCGCGACGTAGAGCTCGTCACGGTTGGCGGCATAGGTGGCCTGCAGGACAGCGATCTCGCTGCGGATCGTGCGGATGTGCTTGGTGGCCTCCGAAACGTCACCGGTGCCAGCCTCGCCCTTGGAACGAATCATGGCAGCGCCCTCGTTGATCCTGCGCAGCGCCTCGCCCAGGTTGGTAGCACCGCACACGAAGGGCACGTTGAAGTCGCGCTTGTCCACGTGGTTGACGTAGTCCGCCGGGCTGAGTACCTCGGACTCGTCGATGTAGTGGACGCCGAGGTGCTCGAGGATCTTCGCCTCCACGCTGTGGCCGATGCGCGCCTTGGCCATGACCGGGATGTCCACGGCGTTGAGGATGCCCTCGATCAGGTCCGGGTCCGACATGCGGGCCACGCCACCCTGGGCGCGGATGTCAGCCGGCACGCGCTCCAGCGCCATGACGGCAACGGCACCGGAATCTTCGGCGATCTTTGCCTGCTCTGGGGTGACCACGTCCATGATCACGCCGCTCTTGAAGGAATTGGTTAGCTCTGCAAATTTGGTGAAATCAGTCATAGTGACCAATCTTCGGCCGCCAACTGGTAGATTCCAAGGTCCAGTTTTATTTTCATTCTTTGTACCAGTTAGGCGGTGTGTGTGCTCCTCGACATCTCCCCATCGCTGCCCGTGCCACTGCCAACACAGATTGCCCAGCAGATCCGACTCGCCGTAGCCGAAGGCACCCTGCAACCAGGCGACAGGGTGCCGAGCACGCGCTCGCTGGCGCGGCAACTCGGAGTCTCCCGGGGCACCGTTGTCTCCGCCTATGACCAGCTGATTAGCGAGGGGTTCTTCCTCTCCGCACAGGGCGCGCCGACCCGCGTCCATCCGGAGCTCACGCGCTCTCCCGCGGCGCAGCCGCCGCGCCCACTCGGAGTCTCACGGAAACTCCCCCGCGCCCGTATCTCTTTGCGGCCGTCTGCCGGGAGTAGCGGTGCCGTGCGCCCCGCCGCGTGGCGCAAGGCGTGGCGAGAGGCCATCAACGTCACCGGAACGAGCGTGGACAAGACCGGCGAGCCGGAGCTCAAAGCCGCGATCGCCGAGCACCTGCGCCTCGCCCGCGGCGTCACGGTAGATCCGGACCACGTCGTCATCACCGGCGGCTCCCGCGAGGGGCTGCTGTTGATCCTGCACGCACTCGGCCCGCAGCTACGCGTCGGCGTAGAAGACCCGGGGCACCCTGGGCTGCGCCGCGTGATTCCGCTCGGCGGACACGAGGCTGTCCCCTGCACAACCAATGCTGGCGGCGTGGAGGTCGACGAGTTGCCTGGAGACCTCGACGCACTGCTGGTCACTCCCTCGCACCTCTACCCCTTCGGAGGTGCGATGAGCGCAGCCCGGCGCTCTGCCTTGTTGAACTGGGCATCGACGACAGGCGCCGTGCTCATCGAGGACGACTTCAATACTGAGCTGCGCTACCTGATCTCCCCACAACCGACGCTGGCCACGCTCGCGCCCGGAGCCGACGTGCTAACCCTGGGCACCTTCTCCACCCTGCTGTCTCGGGAGCTGTCCGCCGGCTATGTCATCGCCCCGCCGGCGCTCGCGCCCGCGCTGCGCAATACTCGCGAAGTCCTTGGCATGCCAGTCGCGACCGTGACACAGCGCGCGATTGCCAACCTGCTCGCCGGTGGGTACCTCCGCCGCAGTACGCGGGCAGCGCACAACCGCCTTGCTAAGCGACGTGCCGTCCTGGCAGAGTCCTTACTCCCCGCGCTCAAGCAAGACGGAGTCAGCGTGACAGTCCCAGATGCTGGCGGCGCCGATGTCAGCGTCGCGTTTGCCGCGACGGCATTACGCGACTGCTTCGAGAAGGACCTGGCGGGACAAGGCATTGAATGCGGCCACGAATCGAGTCTCTGGTCAGACGGCAAGGATGGGCTCGTGCTGAGCTTTTCCCACCTCACTGACGCGGACTTCCACATCGCGGTCGACGCAGTTACTGCGGCTGCGTCGCGCCTGTCTGCGCAGGCTCCGAGGCAATAGTCGACGCTTGCGCGCCTGCCTGCGGGTTTACCTCGTGATTGCGTGTACTTCTCCGGACTGCCCAGGCGTAGACGGCGCCCGTAATGTTGTGCAGGACGGCTGCGACGGCACCTGGCAGCGCTGCCTCAGGGGAAAAGAACTTGCCCGCCATACCGCTGGCAAGCCCGGCAGACTGCGTACCGACCTCAATAGCCACGGTGCGGCGGTAGCTCTCAGGCAGCCGGGTGAGTTTTGCAGTGTAGTAACCGAGTACGTAGCCGAGCACGTTGTGAATAAGCACTGCGGCGAAGACGAGCAGGCCGACCTCAACCAGTGCCTCACGGTTCTTCGCCACCGTAGGAAACACCACGCCGCCGATACCCGCGATAGAGATCCACGGCAGTACCGGCGAGATGTGTTCCATCCACGCGTCCAGGACGTAGCGCAACACAACGCCACCGATGACTGGGATGAGGACCGTCTGCGCGAGCGACCATGCCATGCCGGCACCGTCCACGTGCACGTCCGCGCCTGCGAGAAGCAGCATGATGATCGGCGTGACTATCGGGGCCAACAGCGTGGACACACTGGTCATGGCAACGGAGAGCGCGACATCACCCTTGGCCAAGTAGGCGATGACGTTCGATGAGGTACCACCCGGCACGGAACCGAGCATGAGCAGGCCGACGGCCAGTGCAGGGTGCATGCCAAAGAGCTTTGCTACCCCAACTGCGGCGAGAGGCATGATGACGAACTGAGCCACCACGCCGATGGCGATGGGCACTGGCCTTTTCACCACTTCTTTGAAGTCCGGGATGGTCAGCGTGAGCCCCATACCGAACATGATGATCATCAAGAAATAGGTGATGTAGCTCGTCAGAGGCAAGAACGGCCCAGGTATGAAGAATGCGAGCACCGAACCGGCAAGGATGAACGCTGGAAACGCCGCGACCGCGATCGCGGCGGAGCGATCCTCCTGCGGCGTAGAAGTTGGTTGCGGTGCGTGCGGGGTGGTCATGAACTCTCTCCTATTCACTGTGTGGAATGGTATTCCACGGTATGGGATAGGGGGGAGTATAAGTGATCACGCCCACACTGTCGCGTTTGTATTCACGTTCGGCTTAGCCAACAACCTCCGCGCTGACCACGCGCTTGCCCTGGCGTCCAGTGATGCGTGCCCACTCGTCCGGGTTCGCGGTGTTCGGCATGTCTTCGCTCTCGTCCTGCTCTGCGCGCACTGCGGCTCGGAGGTGGTCGGCGGTGACGCCGTGCGGTGCCGCGTCGTTGCCGGCATGCATCGCGGCGATGTGGTCTTTAATCGCGAGCTTCTTCGCCCGGTCCACGACGTTGGCGATCATGGCGCCGGAGATGAAGTCGGCGTAGTGGAGGAGCTCGGAGGAGCCGTCGACAAGCTCGAGGCGCACGAAGGGGCGCGGGGCGAACATCGCCTCGGCGGCGGCGTCGATAAGCTCAGAGGGCTCGGCCGCGAGCGGGATCTCGGGCGTGATGTAGCGCGCCAGGATGTCCTCGGCCTCCGCGCGGTTCGGGCGCGAGACGCGCACCTTGATATCGAGGCGTCCCGGGCGCAGGATCGCCGGGTCGATGAGCTCCTCGCGGTTCGTGGCACCGATGACGATGACGTTTGCGATGTCCTCAACGCCGTCGATCTCCGTGAGCAACTGTGGGACCACGGTGGTCTCCATATCGGAGCTCACGCCGGAGCCGCGGGTGCGGAAGATGGACTCCATCTCGTCGAAGAAGATGATGACGGGGCGACCGTTTGCGGCGAGTTCCCGGGCGCGCTCGAAGATCAGGCGGATGCGGCGCTCGGTTTCGCCGACGAACTTGTTCAAAAGCTCCGGGCCTTTGACGTTAATGAAGTGTGCCTGGCCGCCGTCCCCGATCCGCTGGGAGAGCGAGTTGGCCACGGCCTTGGCGATGAGCGTTTTGCCACAGCCGGGCGGGCCGTAGAGCAGCAGGCCCTTCGGCGGGGTGAGGTCGTAGTCCCGGTAGAGCTCCGGGTAGGTAAAGGGCAGCTCCACCGAATCTTGGATCATCTCGATCTGCGAGCTTAAGCCCCCGATGTCGGCGTAGGTGACGTCCGGGACTTCGTCGAGCGAGAGCTGGTTGACCTCGGTCTTCGGCACGCGCTCAAAGGCGTAACCGGCACGGGTATCCACCAGCACGGTATCGCCTGCGCGGGCGGTTTCTACCAGCGGCTGCGCAAGGTGGACCAGGTGCTCTGTGCCCTGCTGGTCGGCGACGATCGCGCGCTTGGTGTCAATCTTTTCGGACAGAGTGGCAAGCTGGCCGACGTTCTCGTACCCGCAGGCCTCCACCACGATCGCACCGTCGCCCAAGCGCACCAGGGTGCCCGGGCGCAGGGCTTCTGGCGCTACGTTGGGCGCGACCTTGACGCGCATCCGCCGGCCGGAGGTAAACACCTCGGCCTCAAGGCCGCGGCGGGAAGCAGCCTCGAGGAAGATGCCGTAGGTCGACGCCGGCTCTCCCAGTGCCTCGACCTGGGCGTAGAGGTCGTTGAGCTTGTCACGGCTCGCCTTAAGCAGCTCCGCAAGCTTCTTGTTGCGGGAGCTCATCGCCTGGTTCTCGCGCTTGAGCTCGCGCAGCTCGGGGCCAAATGCGTCGTCGTTGATTGCGTTGGATGCCATAGACACCACCCTAGCGGGTCAAACGCGCTACTTGCGTGCGCGGCGCTGCGGGCGCGGGGGCGTGACGCCGTCGGCAAGCCTGCGGGTCCACACCAAGAATGCGGTGTGCGCGTTCATGCGGTGCTCCGGGCGGGTGGCCAGGCCCTCGACCTTCCATTCGCGCAGGAGCGTCTCCCAGGCGCGGGGCTCGGTGAAGCACTTCGCCTCGCGGATTGCCTCCATGATGTTCATCAACTGCGGCACCGTGGCCACGTACGTCATGAACACCCCGCCGGGGATCAGCACGCTTTTCACCGTGTCGATGAAGTGCCAGGGCTCCACCATGTCCAGGATCACGCGGTCGACCGGGCCGTCGAGCTCCTCCGGAGTGATCTCGCCGAAGTCCCCCAGGCGCGGGGTCCACCACTCGGGCGTGCCGTTGAAGTAGTCCGCCACGTTGTCCCGTGCGAAGGCCAGGTGGTCGTCGCGGATCTCGTAGGAGAACACCCGGCCTTCCGGGCCGACGGCGCGCAGCAGCGACATGGTCAGCGCACCCGAGCCGGCTCCGGCCTCGAGGACGCGGGCACCCATGAAGATGTCGCCCTCTACCAGGATCTGCGCCGCGTCCTTGGGGTAGATCACCGCGGCACCGCGCGGCATGGACAGCACGTGGTCGACCAAGAGGTGGCGGAAGCACAGGTAGTCCGAGCCCAGGGTGGACTTGACCACCGAGCCCTCGTCCGCACCGATGATGTCATCGTGCATGACGATGCCCTTGTGGGTGTGGAACTGCCCGCCTTCGACCAATTCGATGGTGAAGTGGCGGCGTTTCGCGTCGGTGAGCTGGACTTTGTCTCCTGCTTGGAAAGGACCTGAATACATGGGCCTAAGTATGCCCTACTCCCCTGCCGCCGCGTAAAACGCAGTCAGTGCCTTGACGAAGTACTCCATGTCGCGTGCGCCGCACAGCTCGCGCGCCGAGTGCATGGACAAAAGCGGCACGCCAGCGTCCACGGTGCGGATGCCCATGCGGGTCGCAGAGATCGGGCCGATCGTGGTGCCGCACGGCACGTCGTTGTTGCCCACGAACTTCTGGTTTGGCACCCCGGCCGCTTGGCAGGCGCGCAGCCACTCTGCTTCCGTTACGGCGTCCGAGGCGTAGCGCTGGTTCGCGTTGATCTTCAACACCGGGCCGGCGTTGAGGCGCGGGCGGTGCGTGGGGTCGTGCTTCTCCGGGTAGTTCGGGTGCACCGCGTGCGCGGCGTCGGCGGAGACCTGGAAGGACTGCGCAAACACCTCGAAGGGATCGCCGATCTCGCGGGCGATCCGGTGCAGCACCCGCTCGAGCAGCGGGCCGCCGGCACCAGTGGTGGTCGAGGAGCCAATCTCTTCGTGGTTGAAGGCCGCGAGCACCAGGATGTCGCGGGAATCCTCCTTCGCAGCCAGCAGTGCCTCGAGCGACGCCCACACGCTGGTGAGGTTATCCAGGCGGCCTGCGGCGAGCAGATCGCCGAGCAGCTCGCCGCGCTGGGCGTCGGCGGTGATCAGCTCGTGCGCGAGGATGCGCTGCGGGTCCACGCCTGCGGCCTCGCCGACCAGCTCCATCAGCGGGCGGTCGCCGCCGAGCACCGGAGGCGTGTGCGCCTGGCGGTTCACCGTCGGGCCGTCCGCGCGGTAGAGGTGGATGGCCAGGTTGGGGATGCGGGCGATCGCGCTAGTGTCGACGAGGTGCTGCGCCCCGTCATCGGTGATGATGCGGCCAGCAAAGCGCAGGTCCCGATCCAGCCAGCTTTGCAGGATCGGGCCGCCGTAGACCTCCACCGCGACCTGGCGCAGCCCCTCGCGCTCAAAATCCGGCTCCGGCTTGGCCATCAGGCCGGGCGAATCAGTGTGGGAGCCAACAATGCGGAAGCGAGGGCGGGCGTTTTCCGGCACCCACCACGCGATGACCGCCCCGCCGTCGACGAGTACGTGGCCGCCGGGGGCTGCTGGGGAGTCGGGGGTGGATGAGGTGGCGTCGAGAAGCGAAAAGCCCTGCTCCACTAGGGTGGAGGCGACGCGATCGGCCGCGTGGAAGGCGCTGGGGCTTGCGTGGGTGAAGTCAATAAAGCGAGCGAGCATGCCTCCACTCTAAGATGTGGGGCACCATGACACCACGACCGCTTGCACTTTCCCCGTCCCGCGCCTCCGACTACCAAAGCTGCCCGTTGAAGTATCGGCTGCGCACCATCGACAAAATCCCCGAGCCGACGACGGAAGCGCAGGTCAAGGGCACACTCGTGCACGCGGTCTTGGAGGATATGTTCAGCTGGCCGCGCGAGGAGCGCACCTTCCCGGCGGCGGTGAAGCGCATCAAGCCGGCGTGGGCCGCGCTGTGTGAGAAGGATCCGAGCAGCGCCGAGCCGATTGACGACGAAATGGCGCTTTTCCGGGATGCGCGCGACTTGCTGCGCGGCTACTTCCATATGGAAAACCCGCTCGGCTTCGACGCCCACGAGCAGGAGATGTACGTCAACACCGTGCTGCCCAACGGCGTGCCGGTGCGCGGCTTCATCGACCGGGTCGACATCGCCCCCACCGGCGAGGTCCGCGTGGTGGACTATAAGACCGGCAAGAAGCCACTGCCCCGCTACTCGCAGGATGCGCAGTTCCAGATGCGTTTCTATGCGCTGGTGTACTGGCGGTTGTTTGCAACCATCCCCACTCAGCTGCGGCTGATGTATTTGAAGGTGATGGACTCGATGTTCCTTTCACCCTCGCGCGAAGAGCTGGAGTACTTCGAGCGCGACTTAGGCGAGCTGTGGGCGAAGATCGAGGCAGATGGGAAGGAGGGGCACTTCCGGCCGAAGAAGTCGAAGCTGTGTGGCTGGTGCGCCTTCCAGGACCTGTGCCCGGAGTTTGGCGGTATGCCGCCGGAGTACCCGGGATGGCCGGGCTCGGCGGCGGATACCGCGGACTAACTCGTCGAGTCGCTTTAGAACAGGCCGGTGATGTGGCCGTCCTCGGCGACGTCGATGTTGTTGGCCGCCGGGGTCTTCGGCAGGCCCGGCATGGTCATCACATCGCCGGTGAGCGCGACGACGAAGCCCGCCCCGGTGCGTGGGATGAGCTTGCGCACGTGCAGCGTGTGGCCTGTTGGTGCGCCGAGCTGCGAGGGCTCGTCCGAGAAGGAGTACTGCGTCTTGGAGATGCACACCGGCAGGGTGTCGAAGCCGTTTGCCTTCAGCATCTTGAGGTCGCGCATCGCGTTGACGGAGTATTGCACGTTGTCGGCGCGGTAGATCTCGCGCGCGATCGTCTCGATCGAGGCCTCGATCCCGTCAGCCGGGTCGTAGAGCTGCGTGGACGTGCCCTCGGAGAGGTTGTCCAGCAGCGTGGTCGCAAGCTGCGTGGCGCCCTCCCCACCCTTGGCCCACACGTCTGCCTCGGCGATTGCAACGCCGGTACGCTTTGCCCAGTCACGCACCCACTCGAGCTCGGCCTCCGTGTCCGAGGTAAAGCGGTTGAGCGCGACGACCGGGGTCACGCCGAATTTGCGGATGTTTTCCACGTGGCGTGCAAGGTTGCTGATGCCCTGCTCGAGTGCATCGAGGTTCTCCTGTTCCAAGTCCTCGCGCGCAATCCCCGCGTTGTACTTAATCGAGCGAACCGTGGCCACCACGACGGCACCGGCGACGTCCAGGTCGCCGTAGCGTGCCTTGATGTCGAAGAACTTCTCCGCGCCCAAATCAGAGCCGAAGCCAGCCTCGGTGAGCACAATGTCCGCGTACTGCATGGCGGTGCGGGTGGCCAACAGCGTGTTGCAGCCGTGGGCGATGTTGGCAAAGGGGCCACCGTGGATAAACGCCGGGGTGCCGCCGAGAGTTTGCACCAGGTTCGGGTTGATGGCTTGCTTGAGCAGCGCGGCCATCGCACCCTCTGCGCCGAGCTGGCCAGCGGTGACCGGCTCCTGGTCGTAGGTCAGCCCGATGGTGATGTTGGCCAGGCGCTCCTTGAGATCGTCCAGATCCGTTGCCAACCCAAGGATCGCCATGATCTCCGAGGCTGCCGTGATGGTGAAACCGGTCTGTGCTGGCACGCCGTTGGTGGGTCCGCCCAGGCCGGTGACGACGTTGCGCAGGCTGCGGTCATTGACGTCCAGGCAGCGCTGCCAGGTCACGCGGCGCGGGTCAATGTTCAGCTCGTTGCCCTGGTGGATGTGGTTATCAATCATCGCAGCCAGGGTGTTGTTCGCCGCGGTGATCGCGTGGAAATCCCCGGTGAAGTGCAGATTGATGTCCTCCATCGGGACGACCTGCGAGTAGCCACCGCCGGCCGCGCCGCCCTTGATGCCCATGACCGGGCCAAGCGAAGGCTCGCGGAGCGCCACCATGGCGTTGTGGCCAAGCTGCGCGAGTGCGTCGGTCAGACCGATCAAGACGGTGGACTTGCCCTCGCCCGCAGGCGTGGGCGACACACCGGTGACCAGCACCAGCTTCGCGTCGGCCTCCCCGGGGTTGCGGGCAACGTCGACCTTTGCCATGTGCGCGCCGTACGGGATCAGCGCGTCCTGGTCTACGCCGGCCTTCGCGGCAATGTCCGCGATCGGCTGGAGCGTGTGGGCCTGGGCAATATCGACGTCGGATTTCGGAGCTGTGGTTGGTGCTTTGGTCTCAGACATGCCCCCACAGTACCGCAGGAACGGGGATGAAGGACGCTAGAGAACGACGGCACCAATCCCGTATCCCAGCAGGATAGAGATGGTGATGCACGCGATGCCGGGGATGATAAACGGATGGTCAAAGACGTACTTGCCAATCCGGGTCGAGCCAGTGTCGTCCATCTCCACCGCGGCGAGCAGCGTGGGATAGGTCGGCAGGACGAACAGTGCCGAGACTGCCGGAAAGGCAGCCACCGCTGTTAGCGGGCTGACACCGATGGCCAATGCGGCGGGCATGAGCGCCTTCGCGGTCGCCGCTTGCGAGTAGAGGAGGCAGGCGGCGAAGAAGAGCACGACTGCGAGCAGCCAGGGCTGCGCTTGCAACACGTCGCCGGCGATGACCTGGATGTCATCGATGTAGTGGTTGATAAAGGTCGTGCCGAGCCAGGCGACACCGAGCACGCACACGCTGGCAGACATGCCGGAGCGGAAGACCTGGGTGGTGAGTACCTCGGCGGACTTGCTCTTGGTTACCCAGCAGATCACGGCCGCAGCCGAGAGCATGATCGCCATAATCGCCTCGTTGCGCGGCACCGTCGGGTCGGGGATCAGACCGATCTGCTCGGAGATCAGCGTGGCGTACACCATGACGATGAGGATGGCGGCGAGGAAGATGCCGACGGAGGCCTTGGCCCCTGGCTTCGGGGAGAACCCGGCCGAGGTGTGCGAGGTAGACACCAGGCCGTCGGCCAAGCGCTGCTGGTAGACCGGATCGTCCTCCAGGTCGCGCCCGAGCCGGTTGGCCAGCCAAGCGGTGGGGAAAATGGCGAGGAAGGTCGCCGGCAGCATCACCGCGAGCAGCTGCAGGTAGCCCACACCGTGCGGCTCAAGCAGTGCTGCCATAAACACCACGGCGGCCGAAATTGGAGAGGCCACGATGGCCATCTGGGAGGCAATCACGGCGACTGAGAGCGGGCGCGAGGGGCATACCTTGCCTTCCTTGGCCACCTCCACGATCACCGGGAGGGTGGAAAACGCGGTGTGGCCGGTGCCCGCGAGCACCGTCATCAGCCAGGTGACGATCGGCGCGTAAATGGTCACGCGCTTCGGGTTAGAGCGCAGGAACTTCTCGGCCAGATACACCAGGTAGTCCATGCCGCCCGCGAGCTGCATCGCGGAGATCGCGGCGATGACGCACATAATGATGCCGATGACATCAAAGGGAATGTCCTCGGCGGTGACGGTCACGCCGGTCGCGCCGAGCAACAGCACGCCGAGCCCACCGGCGAAGCCGATAGCGATTGATCCCATCCGGGCGCCCAGTACGATGGCGCCGAACAGGATGATGAGGTGGACGAGCAAGAGCAAGGACACGGGGCGACTCCTCTGTTCAATCCTTGAGGTGTTCTGATGCGAGTTCCATTATCGCCCCGATGGTGTTACCAATACAATTTGGCCGGGCGTGAGATGCGTTACGCTCCCACGCCCGGCCTCGGCTACATCCGGATTAGTCCTCGTCTACGTACAGCTTGCCCCGGTACTCGGGGTGCATGAGGTTTTCCTTGCTCAGCACGGTATCGAGCTCCTCCTCGGTGAGCAGCCCCTTCTCCAGGACCAGCTCGCGCACGCCGCGGCCGGTCGCTGCTGCTTCCTTACCGATCAGGTCGCCGTTGTGGTGGCCGATGACCGGGTTGAGGTAGGTGATGATGCCGATGGAGTTCTGCACGTAGGCCTCGCAGACCTCCTTGTTGGCGGTAATCCCGGTGACGCACTTCTCGCGCAGGGTGCGTGCCGCGTTAGCAAGCAGCGAGATGGAGTTGAACAGTGACTGCGCGATCACCGGCTCCATCACGTTGAGCTGCAGCTGGCCGGCCTCGGCGGCCATGGACACCGTCAGGTCGTTGCCGAAAACCTTGAAGCACGCCTGGTTGACCACCTCAGGGATGACCGGGTTGACCTTCGCCGGCATAATCGACGAGCCCGCCTGGCGTTCCGGCAGGTTGATCTCGTTGAGGCCGGCACGCGGCCCGGAGGACAAAAGACGCAGGTCGTTGCTGATCTTGGACATCTTCATCGCGGCGCGCTTGATCGCGCCGTGCATCATGACGTACCCGCCGGTATCCGAGGTCGCCTCGATCAGGTTCGGCGAGGCCTGGATATCCAGGCCAGTCACCTCACGCAGCGCAGCGACCGCCTGATCGCGGTAGCCCTTCGGCGTGTTGATGCCGGTGCCGATCGCGGTGGCGCCCAGGTTGATCTCCAACAGTGACTCCGCCGCGTTGACCAGTGTACGGTTTTCCTCCCCCAGGTTCTCACCAAACGCGGTGAACTCCTCCCCCAGCGTCATCGGCACCGCATCCTGGAGCTGGGTGCGCCCCATCTTGATAATGTCCGCAAACTCGTCGCCCTTCGCGCGGAACGCCTGCTGCAGCTGGTCGAATTCCTCGATGAGATTCTGCACCGCGTGGTACAGGCCGAGCCGCAAACCGGTCGGGTACGCGTCGTTGGTGGACTGCGACATGTTCACATCGTCGTTCGGGTTGAGCGCTGCGTAGTCGCCCTTCTCCTTGCCCATGTACTCGAGCGCGAGGTTCGTCACGACCTCGTTGGTGTTCATGTTCAGCGAGGTACCCGCCCCGCCCTGGAAGGCGTCGATGGGGAACTGATCCATGCAGCGCCCCTCTTCAAGGATCTGGTCGCAGGCCCAGACAATGGCCTCCGCCTTGGCCTTCGGCAGTGCGTGGAGGCGCCGGTTGGCTAGCGCCGCTGCCTTCTTCACCTGCACCATGCCGCGGACAAAGTCCGGGAAATCATTGATGGTCTCGCGCGAGATCTGGAAGTTGTCCACCGCGCGCAGCGTGTGGATGCCGTAGTACACATCGGCCGGGACGTCGAGGGTGCCAAGCAGGTCTTCTTCTTTACGAGTGCTCATGCCGCCCAAACTACCAAGCAACGCGCGCCCACCACACGCCTCGCCCGGTTTGGGGGTGAATGCGCGGGGCATGCTTATCGACGCCTACGTGTCCACTCGCGCGACACGCCCCGCAAGCCACCTAGAGCCGGGCGATACGCAGCTCGGTGGCAATCGTGCCCTCGGCACCAAGATCCGTGAGCGCGTCCATGATGCGGTTCGCTTCCTTGCGCGGCACCATCGCACGGACCGCGACCCAGTTCTCGCGCGACAGCGGCGAAACCGTCGGGCCGGTAATGCCCGGGGTGAGCGCCAGCACCTCGTCGAGGGAATCGCGCGAGACGTTGTAGTCGATCATCAGGTAGTTGTGGGCGTTGAGGATGCCCTCGATGCGCTTGAGGACCTTCACGTGCCCGTCGCCAAGCACCATGTCCTTCCGCTTGACCACCACCGCCTCGCTGGCGATGATCGGCTCGCCGAACGGGGCCAGGCCCTGCTGGCGCAACGTCGCGCCGGTGGAGACCACATCGGCGATCACGTCAGCCACGCCGAGCTTGATGGAGATCTCCACCGCGCCGTCGAGGCGGATAACCTGGCCCGGAGTGATACCGCGCGCGCCGAGGTAGTCCTCCACCAAATGCGGGTACGAGGTGGCAATGCGCTTGCCCTGCAGATCCTCGACTGCCCAGGTCTCGCCCTGCGGGGCGGCAAAACGGAATGTGGAGGCACCAAAGCCAAGCTCCATGACCTCTTCGACGTTGGCGCGGGAGTCCTCCGCCAAGTCGCGGCCGGTAATGCCTAAGTCGAGGTGGCCCTGGGCGACGTAGATCGCGATGTCCTTAGGGCGGAGGAAGAAGAACTCCACCCCGTTCGGCTCATCCACGATGTTCAGCGCCTTGTTCAGCCCACGGCCCTTGTAGCCGGCCTCCTTGAGTACCTGCAGCGCCTTTTCCGACAGCGAGCCCTTATTGGGCACGGCAATTTTGATCAGCGGTTTGTCCATTGCTGCTACTTCCTAGAGGTACTTGTAAATGTCTTCCGGGGTCAGCCCGCGCTTGATCATCATGACCTGCGTCCAGTAGATGAGTTGGCTCATCTCCTCGGCGAGCTCTGCGTCCGACTGGTACTCGGACGCGATCCAGACTTCGCCGGCCTCCTCGATGATCTTCTTGCCGATGAAGTGCTCGCCCTTGTCCAGCGCTTCGACGGTGCCGGAGCCCGCGGGGCGGTCGGCGGATTTTTGGGTCAGCTCAGCAAACAGTGCATCGAAAGTTTTCACGCCTTCAAACCTTAGCCCAGTGGCCTTGCCGCCGCGGCAAACCATGCGGAAACATCCGCCACCGTCGCCCCCACAAAGCGCGCTGGGTCAAACTTGTACACCCCGCGCGGCACCTCTTGTGCAAGGCCGAGCACGCGGCAACCAGCAGTGGCTGCGGCCGTCATGCCGGTGAAGGAATCCTCCGCGACCAGACACGACGCGGGGTCTGCCCCGACGCGGCGGGCGGCCTCGGCATACATGTCCGGGGCTGGTTTCGGGGCGGTGACCTCATCGCCGGTGATCGAGTCGGTGAAGAACTCACGCCCGATCGCGTCGATGCAGCGATCCGCCAGCGAGCGCTCCGTGTTCGTGGTGACAAGCATCGGCACGCCCGTGGCCTCTAAGAGGCTGAGCAGGGGGCGGATCCCCGGAGTGAGCTCAATGCCGTGTGCGAGCTTTTCTGCCATCCGCGCGTACATCCACTCCCGCAGCGTGTCCTCCTCGCCTGGGGCGAGTTCGTAGTCGGCCCACCGCGCACAGATACGCAGCGATTCGGCGAAGCTTGCGCCCTCGGTCTTCTTCCGTTCCTCCGGGGTGAGCCTGCGCCCGAGTTTCTCGGAAAGCTCGAAGGTGGTCTCCGCCCACACCGGCTCGGTGTTAATGAGCGTGCCGTCCATGTCCCAAAAGATCGCTGCGGGAAGCTCGTGCTTACTCAAATTCCGGCAGCTCCCCCACTACCTCGTCTTCCGCGCCAACCGCTACCGCGGCACGGCGTACGAGGTCTTCCAGCTCAGCCTTCTCCTCGGGTTCGAGCACGGCGTACTCGTACTTAGCGTTGAAGGCCTCCAGGTTGTCGTAGAAGGGCGTGACCAGCGATGTCAGGCGCGCGGCGTCGGGCGCAGGCTCAAGCAGGTCGACCGCGTCGAGGAACATCTCGAGCAGTTTCTTCAGCTCGGGCAGCGCATCCGGGTCGAAGGGCTGCTCCCACAGCTCCTTATCGCTGTCGTTGAGGTAGGAGCCAGTGGCGAAGGTACGCAAGTCATCGATGAACTCGTCGACGTCCGGCTGCAGCTCGGTGCGGACGGAGGATCCTGCTGGTGTTGGCGTTGTCATGGTCTCTATTCTTTACGACTCGGCGAAAACGCGCACGCCGAGCAGGCCGTCAATCGCATCCGCGAACAGGCCCTCGTGGTCGCCGCGTGCTTGGTCAATGAGGCGTAGCGCCCGGGGCGTGTCCAGATCGTCGGCAAGCGCGGCGCGCAGCTCGTTGGTGTTAGCCAGCGCCTCGGCCTCGGATACCTCGTTGCTCAAGCGCTCCTGCCAGCGGGCAAGGCGCTGCTCGGCAGCTTTGAGCCCGCGGTCACTGAAGTCGCGGTCTGCCCGGTAGTGGTCGGCAAAGACCGCCACGCGGATGGCGTCGGCGCTGTGGCCCTGTTCGGTGAGCTTGTGCACGAAGACGAGGTTGCCCAGCGACTTGGACATCTTCACCCCGTTGAGCGCGATCATGCCGGAGTGGACGTAGTGGCCGGCCATGCGCGGGGTACCAAGGGCCGCCTCCGCGTGCGCTGCAGAGAACTCGTGGTGCGGGAACGCCAGGTCGGAGCCCCCGCCCTGGATGGCGAAAGAGGAGCCGAGGCGGTTGGTGGCAATCGCGGAGCACTCCACGTGCCAGCCGGGTCGACCCGCCCCCAGCGGTGTCTGCCAGGACGGCTCACCCTCGCGCGCCCCGCGCCACACCAGGGCGTCGAGCGTGTCGCGCTTGCCCTCACGCTGCGGGTCGCCGCCGCGCTCAGCGAAGAAGGCCTCCATGGTGGTCCGATCCAAGTTGGACTCGTAGCCGAACTGCTCGGTGGCCGTGATGTCGGCGTAGATATCGCCCTTGTCGAGGCGGTAGGCCGCGCCAACGTCGAGAAGCTTCTGCACCATCTCAGCGACTTCATCGATCGCTTCCATCGCGCCGACGAACTCGCGCGGCGGGATCACCGAGAGGATCTCCATGTCGCTGCGGAAGAGGTTGATCTGGCTGCGGCCCAGCTCGCGCCAGTCGACGCCGTCGCGCTCGGCGCGCTCGAACAGCGGGTCGTCCACGTCGGTGACGTTTTGCACGTAATGGACCTTGTGGCCGTTAGCCAGCAGCTGGCGCTGCACCAGGTCGAAGGTGAGGTAGGTCGCGGCGTGGCCCAAGTGGGTGGAGTCGTACGGGGTGATCCCGCAGACGTAGAGGCCGACCTCGCCGCGTGCATCCGGTGTCACGTTAACCGGACGCACTTTCTGGTCGGCGGTGTCGTACAAGTGCAACGGCCGGGGGAAACCGGCGACGTGCTTCACATTCGGGTAAGGCCAGGATTGCATGGCAACCACCCTAACCCATCTGCGCCGGCTTCAGCGCAGTCCGGATAACAGCCGCAGACTAGACCGGCTGCATCACACCCGTGGCCAACAGGATCATCACGATGATGCCCAGCGGGATGCGGTAGGCCGCGAACCAGGCAAAGGAGTGGTTGGACACGAACTTCAAAAGCCAGGCAATGGAAATGTAGCCGAGCACGAAGGCCACGCCGGAGCCGACCAAAAGCTGGATGCCGCTAGCGGCTTGTCCGGCTTGGGGGTCGAAGGCGTCGGGAAGCGAAAAGAGCCCCGAGGCGAGCACGGCCGGGATGGCGAGCAGGAAGCTGAAGCGGGTGGCCACCTCGCGGTCCAGGTTGAGAAAGAGGCCACCGGAGACCGTGCCGCCGGAGCGCGACACACCCGGGATGAGCGCGAGGCACTGCCACAGGCCCATCACGATTGCGTCCTTCATGTTCAGTTCCTCGAAGCTGCGGGTCTTTCTGCCCTTGCGCTCGGCGAGGATGAACACGAGGGAGAACAGGATGAGCACCGCCGCGGTGATCCACAGATTGCGCAGGTTTTCCCTAATCAGGTCCTTGAACAGCACGCCCATTACCGCGACCGGGATGGTGCCCACGATGACCATCCAGCCCATGCGGTAGTCAAAGCCGCGCTTGTCCTTGTTGGCCAGGCCGACAAACCAGCCCGAGAGATAGCGCCAGATGTCTTTGGCGAAGTAGACCAGCACCGCGAGCTCCGTGCCGAGCTGGACGACGGCGGTGAAACTGGCACCGGCGTCTTGACCCCAAAACAGCTCGGAGACGATGCGCAGGTGCCCGGAGGACGAGACCGGCAGGAACTCGGTCAGCCCCTGCACGATCGACAAGACGATGACCTGGATCCAGGTCATGGACTCGGTGAGTTGCGTGGGATCAGTCATGGCAAGAAACACTACCCGCGCCATACCGCTGCCACCCAACGCACACGGCTCAAGGTGCTTACGCCAGGTTGCTAGGGTTAGGGGTTGTGAAACACTCAAGATTTCGTGCTGCTGCCTGTCTTCTGGTGGCCGCTACCGCGCTGAGCGCGTGCGGCTCGGACGTCACTGGCGACGACCTGCCAGAGCAGATGGGCAACGCCACTCCGGCTCCATCCCCCGCATCGTCTGATCCCGCAGGCACCGTCCTGCCTTTCGACGCAATCGAAGACCTCGACACTACCGAGGGCGTGATCGCGGTGCGCACCGCCAACGAGCTGCACGTGGGTACCGTCGAGAAGCTGCGCGAGGGTACCGCTGACACGCTTGCGCTCGACGAGGCGTGCGGAGATGTTTCCGCCAACGCCGGGGTTTTCGCACTGGGTTGTGGGAGCACAATCATGCTTGTGCGCGCCGCGGATTCCGCGCAGGCGGAGACCCTAGAGGTCGAGGAGCCGGTTACTTCTGCCACGGTCACCACCGGCGGCGAGGTGCTCGCGGGTAGCGACAGCGAGCGCAAGGTCTGGCTCTACCGCGACGGTCAGCTCGCCGACACCTTCTCGGTCGCGCGCGAAACCGACCAGCTCCAGGCGGTCCCCGTGGACGGCCAGGCGGACAGCGTGGTGCGCGTCAACCACTTCGACACCACCATCCAGGACATTGACTGGGGCACGGGCCGCCAGGGCGGCACGCTCCGCGTCGGCCTGGGCGTAGGCAAGGTCGCCGGTGGCACACACGGGCTGGTGCTCGCCGCCGACGCGACGGGCAACCAGCTTTTGGTCTACACCACCGACGACATCATCCGCCTCCACCAGATGGCACCGGTGCCGGAAAGCCCGTGGGATGTGGCCTGGGACGAGAACACGCAGCTCGCGTGGATCACCTCCACCGCCACCAACACCGCCACCGGCTACGACATCTCCCGCGGCGTCCCGCTCAAACGCAGCGAGTTCGCAACAGTTGCGGACGCGCAGAGCATCATCACGCTTGACGACGCCACGTTGCTCATCGCGTCCGCCTCCGGCGAAGGCCTCCAGATCGTCGAGCCCACCGACCGGGAACTTGCCGATCTGCCGGCCGCAACCGCCCCCGCAACCCAAGTACCGCAAAACTAACACCGGCGACGCAAAAGGAAGTAAGAGACGTGACCGAGAAGCCATCCTCCCCCAGCAAAGCCGCCGGCGTGTACGACACGGCCTACGCCGCCGCGCTTAAGGCAATGTTCCTCCTGCCGCCGGAGCGCATCCACGGCATCATCAACGTCGGGCTGCGCGCACTCCACGCACTCGGCCCGGTGAACCGATTCGCAGAGAAGGTCGTGCGCGTGCACGACCCGGCGCTCAAGCAGGTCTGCTTCGGCGTCGAATTCCCCGCCCCGCTCGGCCTGGCTGCCGGGTTTGATAAGAACGCCGACGCGCTCGACGCCTGGGGCGCGCTCGGGTTCGGCTACGCCGAGGTCGGCACCGTCACACCGAAGACGCAGCCCGGCAACCCCGCGCCCCGCCTGTTCCGCCTGCCCGCCGACAAGGCGATCTTGAACCGCATGGGCTTTAACAACCGCGGCGCGCTCGCGGCGGCGATTAACCTCGATTCGCGCAAGTCGACCGACATCGTGGGCATCAACATCGGCAAGAACAAGACCGCCGAAGACGCCGTCGCCGACTACCGCGCCGGCGCAACCGTGCTCGGTCCCCTGGCCGACTACCTGGTGGTCAACGTCTCTTCCCCGAACACGCCCGGGCTGCGCGACCTGCAGGCGGTTGAAGAGCTCCGCCCGATCCTGCAGGTAGTCGCGGAGTCGACCGACACCCCAGTGCTGGTGAAGATCGCCCCGGACCTTTCCGACGAGGACATCGACGCGGTCGCCGACCTGGCGGTAGAGCTCGGCCTGGCGGGCATCGTGGCGACGAACACCACGATTTCCCGCGAGGGCCTTGCCACGCCTGCCGATGAGGTCGAGGCGATGGGCGCCGGCGGTATCTCCGGTGCCCCGCTCAATGACCGCTCGCTCGAGGTGCTGCGCCGCCTCCACGCGCGCGTTGGCGAATCGCTCACGCTGGTCAGCGTCGGCGGGATCAGCACGCCCGAGCAGGCGTGGGAGCGCATCGCCGCGGGCGCAAGCCTGCTCCAGGGCTACACGGGCTTCATCTACGGCGGTCCGGCCTGGATCCGCCGGATCCACACCGGCATTGCCGCACAGATTAAAGCCCACGACCTGAAGGATATTACCCAGGCCGTGGGCTGCGGGCTACCCTACAAGGGCTAGCGGCTCGCTAGCGACGCTGCGGCGTGGTCCGGCGCAGCACGATCGCGCACAGCAGCGCGCCAACGCCCCACAGCGCGGGCCAGTAGGCCTGCGTGTAGAACAGCGTGTATGTCGGCAGCGCCACGCCGAGCCCGATGAGCACGAGCGCGACAATGAGCGCGCCGACCTGCGTGCGCGAGCCCTCCTGGGAGGTGCTCACGGTGGCGAACGCGCCGATGATCACCGCGGCGATAAGCACGGTGACGGTCTGCAACGTCATAGCGAAGAGCTCCTCGCCACGGAGCAGGGTTAACACGGTAAACAAGAACAGCGCGGCGGCCAGCGTGATAAACGCGCCGCCTGCGCGAAGCTGAATTGGGACCATAGGTAAACGTCGAGTTAGTTGTTCTCGAACCAACCCCACGCCACGGCGCGACCCAGCGAGTGGAAGTACAGGTTAAAGCCAAGCTGCGTCGGGTTGGCGATCTCCGCTGGCAGCTCCTCGACGTCCACCGCATGCACCGCAAACAGGTAGCGGTGCGGGCCGTGACCTGCCGGCGGGTTCGCACCGTAGAAGCCGGAGACACCCGAATCGCCAACCAGCTGGGTGGCACCCACGCCCAGGTCTTCCTTTGCGGCATCGCCGGAAGCCAGGCTCGTCACCGAGACCGGGATGTTAAACGCGGCCCAGTGCCAGAAGCCGGAGCCAGTCGGGGCGTCCGGGTCAAAGCAGGTAATGGCGAGCGACTTCGTGCCCTTCGGCAGATCGGACCAAGACAGCTGCGGCGAGGTCGCATTGTCGCCGGTCAACGCAAGCGGGAGCTTCTCGCCTTCGACGAAGTCCTCGGAGCTTAGCGGAAAGGATGGCAGGTCCTTCAACGGCGCGTACGGGTCGGGGCCGGGGAAACGATCAGATACGTATGAAGTAGTCATGCTTCCTATTTGTACCTGAAATGTTGTGAACTCCGCCATGTTTTTGCCCAATTCGCCGAAACCTCACGGTGCTCGTCCCAACACGAGGGCCACGCGAATCACAGCAGTGTCGTAACGGGCCCGACACACGCGGTCTGACAGCACCGGAAACCACCAACACGCTGGCGATTTGTACTCTTTGGTGGTGTCGCCCTATAGTAGTGCAAGTGCCCAGCCGAGAGGCTGAAAACACAAACACCCAGCCCGGGTGGCGGAATGGCAGACGCGCTAGCTTGAGGTGCTAGTGTCCTATTAACGGACGTGGGGGTTCAAGTCCCCCCTCGGGCACAACGACCGGCTTCTGAGAAGGAGCCGGTTTTTCTTTTCGCACAAGGAGAGCTGGACCTTATGGAGTCTGCGGAATCTACGGGCACGCAGCCGTCGGCAAGCAAAAGGCCCCGGCGTGCTGTGCCAACCGCGACTCCGCAGCGCATTACCTTAGTTGCCCTTGCCGCGCTCGCGTTCTGCGCGGCGTGGTGGTGGCTGGACGTGCCCTCGCTTGCCACGCTGCGCGCCTGGTCCGACTCCACTGGCGCTTGGTTCCCGGTCGTCTTCTGGCTCTTCTACGTGCTGATCACGCAGTTCCCCATCCCCCGCACCGTGTTGACCCTGTCCGCGGGCATCCTGTTCGGCACCGGGGCGGGTATTGCGCTGTCGCTGACGGCGACGACGGCCGCAGCGGTGCTGTCCCTGTGCATCGTGCGGGGCCTGCTGCGCGATTGGATCGCGCCGAAGCTGACACACCCGGCGGTCGAGCAGATCAACCGCCGCCTCGAGCAGCGCGGGTGGTTGGCGGTAGCCAGCCTTCGCATGATCGCCGGCGTGCCCTTTTCCATCATGAACTACGCCGCAGCGCTCACCCGCGTGCGCGTGCTCCCCTTCGCCATCGCGACCTTCATCGGCTCTGCGCCAACGACGGTGCTCGGGGTGATCTTCGGCGATACGCTCACCGGCCAGGCCAATCCCTGGGCGATCGCGGCGCTCGTGGCGCTGGCAATCCTCGGCGTCGGGGGCCTGCTTCTCGACGCCGCGCTACCGACACGCCGCGCACCCCAAAAGTAAAGGCCTGAACCCAGACCGGGGCGTAAAGTAGGCCCTATGATTGCCGTCCACGCGAAGTACAGGGGTAGGGAGAAGAACCGCGCGCAGCTCGTGCAGCGCTCGGCCGAGGCGCTGGCAACGCTGTCGGGGGTTGGCGAGTTCGAGGTCTGCGGCGTCGAGGACATCCGCGCCGACGTGGATTCGCCCGAGGCCGCGCTCAACCTGGTCATGGCGCTGCTTTCCGACGGCAACTGGGCAATCGGGCTCGGCATCACCGGCCACGGCCGGGCCGTCTACGCGGCGAGCGACGCGGTGGGTACCCGCCCCGCCAAGGTCAGTGTCGTTGTGGATACGCCTGAGCCAAAGACCTTCGCCACCGATATCGCGGCGACGTTCGCGCTCGTAGGCCACGTGCTACACAAGCGCACCTTGGAAGGCCGAGAGGCCACCTCGCTGGTGCGAAGTGGCCTCAATCAGAATGAAGCGGCGGCCGAGCTCGGCATCTCCAAGCAGGCGATGAGCCAGCGGCTCCAGGCTGCCGGCTGGCAAGCCGAGCAGGCCGGGTGGAAGCTCGCGCTCAACCTGATTACTCAGGCTTCCGCGCCTCCTGCTCTGGATTCTTAAGTTCTTCCTGGGCTGGGTACGGGGCGTAGACGGACGAGGACTGCTCCGGCGCAGCAATCTCGCGGGGCTGATGGGCGGCCTCCGGTGCGCTCGAACGAGCAACACTGCTGGGGCTGTCCTGCGTCGGGTCCGGATCGTCGACGTGCTTGTTGGCCACGGCCCGTGCCTCGGCAAGCGCCTTCGCCAGCTCTGGATCCGTTGAGGTGTCGAACCATGAGTCGGTGTCCTCCGACTCCGCCATCTCCTTGGTTTCCTCGTCCACGCGGGCGGGCTCGTAGCGGAACACGCCGTCCTCGCCCTTGCCCGCGAAGGCCTGCGCGAACTGCTGCAGCGAGTCGCCGAACTGCGAGGGGATCATCCACATCGTGGCCGCCTCGTTGTCCGCAATCTGCGGCAGCTTCTCCAAGTACTGGTACGCCAAAAGCTCCGGGGTCACGCCGGAGGACTTCACCGCGGCGTTGACCTTCTGGATCGCCCGAGCCTCACCCTGGGCGGCCAGGTACTTCGCGGCGCGCTCACCCTCGGCGCGCAGGATCATCGCCTGGCGCTCAGCCTCCGCGCTCAAAATCGCGGCGTGCTTCTCGCCCTCGGCGGACAAGATGCGTGCTTGCTTCTCACCCTCTGCAGTCTTGATGTCAGACTCACGCTTACCTTCTGCGGTAAGGATCATGGCGCGCTTCTCGCGGTCCGCCTTCATCTGCATCTCCATGGACTGCTGGATGCTCGGCGGCGGATCAATTGCCTTGAGCTCCACTCGGCTAATGCGCAGGCCCCACTTACCCGTCGCGGCATCCAACTCGCCACGCAGGCGACGGTTGATGGTCTCGCGCGAGGTCAGGGTCTCCTCCAGCGTCATGCCGCCGACCACGTCGCGCAGCGTTGCTGTGGAGATCTGCTCCACGCCGACGAGGTAGTTGTCCACCCCGTAGATGGCCTTGGCGGGGTCGTTGATCTGGAACGTCACCACCGTGTCAATCGCCACGGTGAGGTTGTCCTGCGTGATCACCGCCTGGGGCGGGAAAGACACAACGCGCTCACGCGTATCCACGCGCGCACGCACCGAGTCAATGTACGGGATGAGTAAAGTCAGGCCACCGGAAACCGTGCGGGTGTAGCGTCCTAGCCGCTCAATCACGGCGGACTCCCCCTGCGGGATCAGTTTCACGGAGGCGAAGAGCAAGGCCGCCACGAGGGCGATGATGACGACCAAAACAATGGTTGCGCCCATTTAGTGTTCCTTCCAGACGACCGCAACAGGGCCGTCGATATCCGCTACTGTGACAGTGTCGCCGGCGGCGATGCGCTCGGCAGGGTCGAGGCACCTCGCTGACCAGATGGAACCATCCATCCGCACCTGACCGCCATCCGGCCCGATCTCCTCGATCACCGTCACGCGCTGGCCAACCAGCGCGCGAGGTGAGTCGTCATAGACCTGCGGTTGACGGAAACGCTTGTTCAGGTACGGCCGCAAAAAGAGCCAGAACGCTGCCGAGGAAACCACGAATGTGACGATCTCGGCCCACAACGGCACTCCGCCGAGCGCGACTCCTGCAGTGGTCAACGCGCCGGCAGCGAGCATAAGCAGGGTAAACTCCCCCACCGCAAGCTCTAAAAGCGCGAGGACTGCTGCTGCGACAAACCAAACTAAAGCACCCACGCGCCCTAGGGTACAAGGTCTTGCTTGGACAGATCAGGATTCGTCACAAAATCGACCAACCGCTCGACCGCACCAATCAGTGTGGAGTCCAAATCACGGAACGTCTCCACAGCGTTGTACACGCGGTGCCAGCCTTCCTTCGGATCCGACCACCCGAGGCGCTCGCACACACCGGTTTTCCAGTCCTCGCCGTAGGGCACGTCCGGCCAGGCCGGAATGCGCAGCTTCTCCGGCTTCACCGCAGCCCAGATGTCGATGTAGGGGTGCCCAGTGACCAGGACGTGCTCGCCGACGTGCTCAACCAGCCGCGACTCCTTGGTGCCTTCGATGAGGTGGTCCGCGAGCACGCCGATGCGGCGACCAGGGCCTGGCTGAAACTCCGCGAGCCTCTCCGGTAAGTTGTCCAGGCCCTCGAGGTACTCCACCACGACGCCTTCGACGCGCAGGTCGTGGCCCCACACCTTTTCCACAATCGCCGCGTCGTGGATGCCTTCGACCCAGATCCTGCTGGGCATGGCGACCTTCGCGCGCACGTTTTCCACCTTGCGCGAGCCCGAGTTGGAACGCTTCGGGCCAGTTTCCTGCGGGGGCACGTACCTGGTCAGGGTGACGCGCTGGCCCTCCACCAGGAACGCGCCCGGCAGCATCTTGAACAGCCGCTCGGTGCCGTACCGGTCCTCGAGCCGGACGAAGTCACCGTCGTAGGTGCGCTCGAAACCGACCACGGCACCAACGAAGTCGTTGCCCACGATCTCCACGACGATGCCAGGCTCTGCCGGCACCTCCGGGTACACCGGCCGCTTTTTGCGCGCGTGGCCCTGAAAAATGTCTCCTCCGTAGCGGTCATCAAAGCTCATAGTGACCAAAGTCTAACCGGGGCGCACTCACCGCTTTACTCCTGTGCAAAAAGCCCTGCTAGGATTCGTCGAATGCATTCGCGCGCCGAAGTCTATTCGCCCCTGCAAAACACCGCCGTTTGGATCGCGGCGTGGCTCTACAACGTCGAGTCCAGCGATGAAACCCTCGACGCCCTACGCGACCTCGGCGGCAGGCACTCCTACCTCGGCGGCCCGCTTCTGCCGCTGCTTCGCGACATCCGCGCCGCCGCCGATCTGGAAACCCCCGGCCCCGCAGTCAGGCTCATCCTCTGGGGTCCGGGGCAAGCCCCGGGACTTCTCGCCGGCAGCCCCGCGATGGAGGCGCTCACTCCCGCCGGCGCGATCGTCGTACGCGGCCACGACGCCTCCCACATCCTCGTGCCCCGCTACACCGGTGCCACGGTGCAGTGGCGCTGGTTCGAAGAAACCCGCCGCCTGCCCGAGCCCGCGTGGCTCAGCCCCGGGGAGGCCGATGCGCTGCTCGCCCAGGCCACCAACCAGGCTGCACTGCTTATCGACGCCACAGGTCCCACCCGCCACGATCTCCCCAACCCCCGCCTTACCGTCGGCACACTCGCCGACTTCTACGACACGCCGGGCCTACCCGCCGGCGTCACCGCGCGGGCAGCCAAGCTTTTCGCGCGCGCTGACCAGGTCGCGGCCATCATCGAGACGGTGACCGACCGGCTCAACGACCACTCCTTCGACCCGCAGCTTTTCGCCCTGTGGCGCCACATCCGGACCGCGCGGATGGCGGGGGTGGCCGACGCCGTACTGGACTACCAGCGCGAATACATGGGAAACGCCTAAGCGCTACTGGGGCCGCGCCCCGGTGGGCCGCTGCTGCGGCGCGCAGCAGCCTGGGCGGCACGGGGCACCGTTTTCGGTGCAGCCCTGGACGGTGACCGTCGATAAGCTAGCCGGCTCCTCGCCCCGCGCAACTGCCTCGGCGAGATCGACCACCATCGCGGCGAACTGCGGGGTCAACCCCACGGTTGCCAAGCGATCAAGGCTGACGCCCTTGGCCTCGCAGGCCTGCTTGAGCTCGGTGTCGAGGTCCCAGACCACCTCCATGTGGTCGGTGATAAACCCGATCGGTACGCAGATGAGGTGCTCCATCCCGGTGTCTGCGAGCTCCTCAGCGCGGTCAACGACGTCGGGTTCGAGCCACGGGGTTGCAGGGTTGCCAGAGCGGGACTGCCAAACAAGCTCGTAGTCGCTTACGCCAGCCCGCTCGGCCACGAGGCGGGACGCCTCTGCCACTTGCCGGGAATAGAGGTGCGAGTTGTCGGGCCCACCCGAGACGAGGTCCGCGGCATCGGGGACGCTGTGCGCAGTAAAGAGGACGCGGAAGTTTTTACCCGTGGCCCGCTCGATCGCGCCCTTCAGCTCAGCCGCGATCAGTGCAACGAAGCGTTCGTTGCCGAAAAACTGCCACAGCTTGGTGAAGTTCACGCTCGGCGCGACCTCGCGCATCCGCTGGATATCTTCGTCGTACTGGCGGCAGGCGGAGTAGCCACCCCAGGCGCTGGTGGCAAAGACGAGTACCTTGTGCTTACCGTCCGCAGCGAGCTGCTTCGCCGTGTCCTCGGCCAGCGGGTGCCAGTTCCGGTTGCCAAAGTAGACAGGAAGGTCAATGCCGCGCCTTTTCAGCTCTGCCTCGACGTTGGCGATCAGCGTGCGGTTCTGCTGGTTGATCGGGCTGACGCCGTCGAAGTGGTAGTAGTGCTCGCCAACCTTGGCCAAGCGCTCCTTGGGGATGCCACGACCGCGGGTCACATTCTCCAAAAATGGAAGCACCTCGTCCTTACCCTCGGGGCCGCCGAAGGAAAGGACGAGGAGTGCATCGTAGTCAGAAAGCTTCATGCCACCATCGTAATGAGCGTGACATGACGCGGAGCCAGTACCTAGAGGAGTCGCACCGCCATCGGCGCCATACCGGAGTAGCGGACCGGGGAGATCTGCACGTTCTGGCCCGCCTGCGGGGCCTCGATCATCGTGCCGTCGCCGAGGTAGATCGCCACGTGCTGGCTGCCGCCCGGACCCCAGAAGAGCAAGTCGCCGCGCTGCGCCTCGCTCGCGGGCACCTGGGTGCCGCGCTGGTACTGGTAGCCGGTGTAGTGCGGCAGCGAAATGCCAACGCCAGCGAAGGCGTAGAGCACCAGGCCGGAGCAGTCGAACCCGGAAACACTGCCGCCGTTGACACCGGTTGTCGGACCGTTCGCGTCACCGCCGCCCCACACGTACGGCGTGCCGATCATGGCCTGCGCGCGGGAGATGACGGTCTCGATCGAGCCCGAATTCGAGCCGGAGACTGCATTGGAAACCGCGTCGGAGACAGACTCTGCGGTACCGACCTCCGGCAGCAGCGAGGCAAGACCATCACTGACCTCCGGGCTAGCGTAGTCATCGGACGTTGGGCTCACGTTCGCCGCCCCGCCGCCGAGCGCGTTGCTCAAGCCGCCGGCGAAGGCCGCGATGACCTCGCTGTTGCTCGACCCGCCGTAGGGGTTGTCCAGGCTGGTGTGGTTCGCCTGGCTCGACCCGACCATCGCAGCGGCGGCAATGATGCCTGCCGCAGCAGTAATCATCTCGTCGGAGATCTCCAGGTTGCTCGACATCGCCGCGGCGTTGGCCCCGCTTTCGGCGTTTTCCGCCGGTGCCGTCTGCAGGTTCTCCCCATTAGCAGTTGCCGCGGTGGTCAACGCCTGGGCCACGGTCTCCGAGCTCAGCGACGCCACGGCCGGGTCGATCTGCGCCGCGTGCTGCTCGACGCGCACAACCACGTCGTCCGGCACCTCGTCTGCAGTGACCTGCTGCTCTGGCGCAGCAGCGAGCGCGCTGCCGTCCGTCTGCTCGACCTGCTGCTGTGCAGGGGCATCGGTTTCAGTGCCCGCAGCGCCCTCCGTGCCCTCAGCGGACTCTGAAGACTCAGTAGTGTCGGCGTCCCCGTTGGCGTCGGCACGCTGCTGGTCGAGCTCGGACTGGGCCGCGTCGAGCTCCAACTGAGCGGCATCGCGCTGGGACTGCTCCTGCGCGAGCTCTGAGTTGGCCGAGTCGAGCAGTGCACGCACCTCTGCCTCAGCGGCCTCGGCCTCTGCGGCGGTAGACGCAGCGTGCTCGCTTGCCTCGCGCTGTGTCGCCTCGTCGTTCGCTGCCTCAGTGCGGGCGCGCTCAACTTCGGCGAGCTTCGCGCGACGCTCCTCAGTCCGCTGACGGAGGAAGAGCGAGCGATCAAGCACGTCCTTCTGATCATCGCCACTTATGGCAAAGTCAAGGCTTTTCGATTGACCCGCGCCGCGGTACTGAGAACGAGTGACCTCATCGAGCGCCTTACGCGCCTCCACGACAGCTTCTTCGGAGGCTGCGAGACGCTTCTTTGCCTCCTCTGCACCGCGGCGAGCCTGCTCGGCACGTGCGCGGGAGTCCTGCAGGTCTACCAGCGCCTGGTTGACCTTTTCCTGCAGGTCGCCGATGTTGAGGTTCAGCCGGTCGATGTTGGCTTGGGCTTGCGAAATGTTTGCCGCAAGCTCCGTCATCGACGCCGGAGCGGCAACGGCCACGGGGCTGACCAGGGGTGCCGCAAAGGACAGGGATGTTGTGCACGCAACGACGCCGAGGGTGGCGCGGAATCGGCGGCCAGCGCGCGTGGGGCGCGCAGCAGCCGAGGCTCCACCCACAGACGATGGCGTGAACCGCGATGGTTCTACCACGAAAAGGGCTCCTCACGCCGCGTGTCAAAGCATGCGGAAATCATCGAGGGGCTTGCCACCTCTCGACGGCTGCCGCCCATGGGTGACTAGCCCATAGCCTTGACTCGCAGCTGTAGAAAATTGACTACTGATGCAAGCCCGTAAGCAACACTGACCCCGCCGTCTGTGCCCGGTTCATCCTTGGCGTGCTTCCCCACATGCCCGAATTTTCCGACGCAACCTCGCGTGACTAGCGCGTTGTTGCTGTTGAGCGCGAGACGATTGAGTGCAATGCCGACTCACGAGCCGACATGGAGACCATACGACACGTGATCATCCCGTTGCACAATCTTTACCTAATTTCACATGAGTCAAGGTTTTTCCCATGACCCAAAATGACCACACGCTGCACATTCATCCCCCTGCATACTTAGTGTGATTTTGGACACATCATGTAACGCGAGCAAAAAGAAGACGCCGCCCCACCTCAAGTCAAGGCGGGACGGCGCGGTAGCGCTTTCGACAGGGTTGGCTACATCCGTCCGCGAACCGCCCACACAGTCGCGCCGGTTACTACACCGAAGACGATTGCCGCGGCGAGCGCGAGCGGCAGCCAGGGCATATGGAAGCTGTCGGCGGCCTCCGCAAAAGCGATCACGCCCTGGAGGTAATCGGGTTCGGCGACCATCGCGCGCTGCCCGGCGTCGATAGATGCGCGGTCGAGCGTGTCACTGACGGCCAGCGCCACCTGGGGGGTGCGCACGATCACGGTGTCGAAGTCCCCCGCGAGCAACAGGTCCTGGGCCACGTCGCGCAGGTCCGGCACATGTGCGGGTGTGTGCTCGAGAACGACGAGCCCTGTGTGACCCTGGTCTACACTCGGCGCGGCGTCAAGGGCGTCGCGCATGGCCGCTTCGAGCGGTGCATTGACTGGGTTCTCCGTCCCGAAGGCGATGCCGTCCGCCGCGAGCTGGCCTTCCAAGTCAGCCATGTCGATCTCGGGTGGAATCATTCGGACACTCCTTGAGGTGTTGTGCGAGGGGCGCGCCGCCACCACGATCGGCGCGGCGATTGTGCAGTGTATCTGGCAGCTCCATCGCGACTGCGTGCCCCACGCGGTTGTACTGCACGCAAATGGGGGTGAGATTGCGCACTCCTCGGCCAGTTCTTTCCCTAAAACCTCCGCGCCTTACCTAAACATAACGTGCGTACTGTTATTATGGCGACGGAACCGTGGTTGGTCGCATATCATTGATGGTTGACCATCACGTGTCATAGTTCCCAGATTTGGATTACGACGAGAAATGGAGCTCACTGTGGCTGAAAGCAAGAACTCCTTCAACGCTAAGAAGACGCTCGAGGTCGGCGGGAAGTCCTACGACTACTTCGCACTCGATGCTGTTGACGGCATGAAGAAGCTGCCCTACTCCCTCAAGGTGCTGGGCGAGAACCTGCTGCGCACCGAAGACGGCAAGAACGTCACCGAAGACCACATCAAGGCAATTGCCAACTGGGATCCGTCGGCCGAGCCGTCGATCGAGATCCAGTTCACCCCGGCCCGCGTCCTCATGCAGGACTTCACCGGCGTGCCCTGTGTGGTCGACCTTGCCACGATGCGTGAGGCAGTCAGCGACCTCGGCGGCAGCCCCGACCAGGTCAACCCGCTGAACCCGGCAGAGATGGTCATTGACCACTCCGTGATCATCGAGGCGTTTGGTTCCACCACCGCGCTGGATAAGAACGTCGAGATTGAGTACCAGCGCAACGAGGAGCGCTACCAGTTCCTGCGTTGGGGTGCGGAGAACTTCTCCAACTTCCGCGTCGTCCCGCCGGGAACCGGCATTGTCCACCAGGTCAACATCGAGTACCTCTCCCGCGTTGTCTTTGACAACGAGGGCCTGGCATACCCGGACACCTGCATCGGTACCGACTCCCACACCACCATGGAAAACGGCCTGGGCATCCTGGGCTGGGGCGTCGGCGGCATCGAGGCCGAGGCTGCAATGCTCGGCCAGCCGGTCTCCATGCTCATCCCGCGCGTCGTCGGCTTCAAGCTCACCGGTGAGATCCCGGTAGGCGTGACCGCAACCGACGTGGTGCTCACCATCACCGAGATGCTGCGCGAGCACGGCGTGGTGCAGAAGTTCGTCGAGTTCTACGGCAACGGCGTCAAGCAGATTCCGCTGGCAAACCGCGCCACCATCGGCAACATGAGCCCGGAGTTCGGCTCCACCTGTGCGATCTTCCCGATCGACGAGGAGACCATCAACTACCTGCACCTGACCGGCCGCAACCAGGAGGACATCGACCGCGTCGAGGCATACGCCAAGGCACAGGGCATGTGGCTGGAGCAGGACGCAGAGGAGGCCGAGTACTCCGAGTACCTCGAGCTCGACCTTTCCACCGTCGTACCGTCTATCGCTGGCCCGAAGCGCCCGCAGGACCGCATTCTGCTCGCCGAGGCGAAGGAAACCTTCCGCAAGCAGCTGCCGGACTACAACACCGCTGGCAACGAGACCTCCGAGCCGGTGCGCGCAGAGAAGACCGAGTCCGTGGACTACAACCAGTCCTGGCCGGGCAACGGCGAGTCTGCAGCAGCAGGCGCTGAGGGCCGCGCATCCAAGCCGGTCATCGTCGAGTCCCCGCAGGGCGGCGAGTACACCCTCGACCACGGCATGGTCGCGATTGCCGCAATCACCTCCTGCACCAACACCTCCAACCCGTCCGTCATGGTCGGTGCCGCACTGCTGGCTCGTAAGGCTGCTGAGAAGGGCCTGCACGCCAAGCCGTGGGTCAAGACCATCATGGCTCCGGGCTCCCAGGTCGTCGACGGCTACTACGAGCGCGGCGACCTGTGGAAGGACCTCGAGGCTGTCGGCTTCTACCTCACCGGCTTCGGCTGCGCATCCTGCATCGGTAACTCCGGCCCGCTGCCGAACGAGGTCTCGGATGCAATCAACGAGTACGACTTGACCGCAACCGCAGTCCTGTCCGGTAACCGCAACTTCGAAGGCCGCATCTCCCCCGATGTGAAGATGAACTACCTGGCCTCCCCGCTGCTGGTTATCGCGTACTCCATCGCCGGCACCATGGACTTCGACTTCGAGACCCAGCCGCTCGGCCAGGACGCCGATGGCAACGACGTCTTCCTGAAGGACGTTTGGCCGTCCACCGAGGAGATCGAGAGCACCATCTCCGGCATCATCTCCCGCGAGATGTACGAGGCCGACTACGCTGACGTCTTCAAGGGCGACGAGCAGTGGCAGAACCTGGACATCCCGAAGGGCAAGACCTTCGACTGGAACGAGGACTCCACCTACATCCGCAAGGCTCCGTACTTCGACGGCATGCCGGAGGAGCCGGAGGCAGTCGAGGACATCGCCGGTGCACGCGTGCTGGCCAAGCTCGGCGACTCCGTGACCACCGACCACATCTCCCCTGCTTCCTCCATCAAGCCGGGCACCCCGGCGGCGAACTACCTGGACGAGCACGGTGTGGCACGCCACGACTACAACTCCTTCGGTTCCCGTCGTGGTAACCACGAGGTCATGGTTCGCGGTACCTTCGCCAACATCCGTCTGCGCAACGAGCTGGTGGACGAGCAGGGTGGCTACACCCGCGACTTCACCCAGGAGGGCGCACCGCAGGCCTACATCTACGACGCGGCGATGAACTACGCAGAGAAGAACATCCCGCTCGTGGTCATCGCTGGTAAGGAGTACGGCACCGGCTCCTCCCGTGACTGGGCTGCAAAGGGTACCAACCTGCTCGGCGTCAAGTCCGTCATCGCTGAGTCCTTCGAGCGTATCCACCGCTCGAACCTCATCGGCATGGGCGTGCTGCCGCTGCAGTTCCCGGAGGGTGAGTCCCACGGCTCCCTCGGCCTGGACGGCACCGAAACCTTCGAGCTGACCGGCATCACCGCCTTCAACGACGGCGACACGATCCCGAAGACGATCCACGTCGCAGCGACGAAGGACGGCGGCGAGAAGGTCGAGTTCGACGCAGTGGTCCGCGTTGACACCCCTGGTGAGGCAGAGTACTTCCGCCACGGAGGCATTCTGCAGTACGTGCTGCGCCAGATGGTCAAGAACTAATGCCTTGACCCAGCAAGAGGGGTAACTCGGGTTTCGCACCCGGGTGCCCCTCTTCTTTGTCTGCACCCAGCCCACCCCGAACAAAGGAAGGATCGCACCGCGCATGCCCATCGTCAGCGAAAGCGAACTCACTCGCCGTCGGCAGGAAATCATCGACTCTGCCCGCCTCTGCTTCGCCCACTACGGGTTCGAAGGCGCCACCGTAGCCAAGCTTGAGCAGGCGACCGGGAAAACACGCGGTGCGATCTTCCACCACTTTGCAGACAAGGAGGCGCTCTTCCTCGCGATCGCAAGCGAGGACGCGAAGCGCCAGGCCGAGGTGGTGAGCAACCAGGGTCTGGTTGAGGTGATGCGCGACATGCTGCACCACCGGGAAAAGAACGATTGGTTTGTCACCCGGGCCGAGATCGTCCGCAAGCTGCGCACCGATCCCGAGTTTGAGAAGCGCTGGCGCGAGCACCAGGAGGTGCTAGACAAAGCTGTTCATGAACGCATCGTGTCCAACCGCGCAACGCGCGAGGACGTGACCACCGACGTGGTGCAGACCTACCTGGAGACGGTCTTCGAAGGATTCGTGGTTAAGCTGGCTGCGGGCGAGCCCGTGGAGCGTCTAGAGGCCATGCTTTCTTTGGTGGAGCAGTCCGTACGGAGCCCGTTTAGTACAAAGTAGACCAAGCGGTATAGACTTGCCGCTATGTCCAAGCTGCTTTTCCTCTCCTTGCGCCAGGGCGAACTTGCCCAACAGGTCGCACGTGCCGAATACCACGACGTACTCAAGGCCACGGGGTTAAGCGAGGTAGACGTTGAGCTGCAGATCCTCGACCGGCTCGACGAGGAGGTTGGCTCGCTTGAGACCATCAGCGGCATCATCGTCGGCGGCAGCTCGCTCAACATCACCAACGATGAGTACTCGCCGTGGCAGCGTCACGTCCACGAGGTGCTCGCCGGGGTGGTGGATTCCGGGCTCCCGGTCTTCTTCGTCTGCTTCGGCTTTTCCTGGTTGGTGGATCACCTCGGTGGCACTGTCGGCCATTCCCACCCGGAAGACTCCGGCCCAACCGAGGTCGTGCTTAGCGACGCCGCGCACGACGAT
Source organism: Corynebacterium sp. HMSC071B10 (assembly GCF_001814825.1). NCBI lineage: Bacteria > Bacillati > Actinomycetota > Actinomycetes > Mycobacteriales > Corynebacteriaceae > Corynebacterium > Corynebacterium sp. HMSC071B10. Next base: position 64,160 of record NZ_KV817993.1, read on the forward strand.
CCCCTCCTCCGCGGCACCGCCGCCCGCTTCACCGCGCTGACCGGCCACACCGAGAATCCCGACGCAGACACGCTGCCCGCCACGCTGACCGTGCTGGCCACCGGTCCGAGCTGCCCGGTCCAAATCGTGCGCTACGGCGAGAAGGTGTGGGCTACTCAGTTCCACGCGGAGATGGACGCGGAAGCGATGCACACGCGCATGGACTTCTTCTACGACTACGGGTACTTCCCTGCCGAAGAGTACGCCCGGATCGTGGCGGACCTGCCGAACCACGATGTGGCTTGGGCGAACGCGATCCTGCGCAACTTCGCCCAGTACTGCTTCGAGCGCAGCCCGGCGCACGCTCCGCGCGCCTAGCCCGCCTTAGCGGCCGAGCTCGCGCACCGGCACGCTGCCATTTTCAAACTCGAAGGGGTTGGGCACTCCAGAGACGTCTTCGCGTCCGACGAGCTCAACGATGACCTCCGCGACCAGCTCGCGCGAGGTCTCCGGGTGCGCCGAGTCGGCACCGTCGTCGCCTGCGGCCGTGATTGGGGCGAAGCCGGGCACGGGGCCGTCGACAAGCAGGGCGGGGCCCAGGATGACCTGCGGCAGGTCGCTGTCCATCAGGCGTAGATCCACCGCCTTCTTCGCCTCGACGTAGGCGTACCAGGAGCCACCATCGTCTTCTGTGGTGGCGAAACGCGCGCCGACGTAGGAGACCATGAGGAACCGTGGAGGCTCCGAGAGCTGCTCGAGCGCTTCGATGACTCGCAGTGCCGCATCCCGATCGACCGCCCAGGTCCGCTCCGCAGAACCGCCGCCCGCGCCAGCGGACCACACCACCACGTCGAACTGCGCAAGCAGGTCAGCCCACTGCGCGACGGAAAGCTCCGTAATGTCGCGAACCAAAGCGTGCGCGCCCGCCTGCTCGATGCGCTCGACGTGCGCAGGGTTGCGCACCAGCCCGGTAACTTCGTGGCCCTGCTGGGCTAGCCACGGCACCGAGTGGCGGCTGACATTGCCGCCCGCGCCGATGACGAGCACACGCCTCGTGCGTTCCGGCTGTGCGCTAAATGTTGTGTGTTTGTTGTTGGTAAAAGCAGTCATGGGCCCACCGTAACCTCCCAGCTGCGCGCCGTACACCACCCCCGCACTAAGATGAGCGCTATGCACGCAATCATTACCACCACGGGCCCGGACCGCGTCGGCATCATTGCCGCCGTGGCCGGTGCTGCCGCGGAACGCGACCTGAACATTCTCGACGTCTCCCAGACCCTGATGGATAACTACTTCACTATGGTCATGCGCGTCGCCCTCCCCGACAACACCCCGGACATGGGCGAGCTGCAGGAGCACCTTGCGGCCGTGGGCGACAAGCTCGGCGTCATCGTGCGCATCCAGTCCGAGGACCTCTTCACCGCGATGAACGAGGTCTAGGGGTAACACACGACGATGGCTACAGATTTCGATTTTAAGTCCGGCCACATCCTCGACGTCATCCGGATGATCGAGGACTACCGCCTGGATATCCGCACTGTCACCATGGGCATCTCGCTGATCGGCTGCACCCGCTCCTCCATGGAGGCCACCTGCCAGGCCGTCTACGACCGGGTGACCACCCGCGCCGCCCGCCTGGTGGAGGTGTGCGAGGGCATTGAGCGCGAGCTCGGCATTCCGATCGTGAACAAGCGCATCTCGGTCTCCCCTGTTTCGCTCGTTGCAGCGGGTGTGGACGGCAACCCCGTCGACATCGCGCGCGCTTTGGACAAGGCCGCGTCCGAGTTGGGCGTCAACTTCGTGGGCGGCTACTCCGCGCTGGTGGAAAAGGGCGAGACGACCTCAGATCGCCGCCTGATCGATTCGATCCCCGAGGCGCTCAGCGTCACCCAGGCGGTGTGCGGCTCCGTCAACGTGGGCACCTCGCGCGCAGGCATCAACATGGACGCTGTCGCGCGTATGGGTCAGGTGGTCAAGGAGGCCGCCGAGCTGACGAAGGACGAGTCCTCCATCGCTTGCGCGAAGCTCGTGGTCTTTGCGAACGCGGTCGGCGACAACCCATTCATGGCCGGTGCCTTCCACGGCATCGAGGAGCCCGACACGGTGGTCTCCGTCGGTGTTTCCGGCCCCGGCGTGGTGGACAACGCGATCAGCCCGCTGGCGGGTGCCTCGCTGAACGAGATCGCCGAGGAGATCAAGAAGGCCGCCTTCAAGATCACCCGCGCCGGCCAGCTGGTCGGCAACATGGCGGCGGAGCGCCTCGGCGTGCCCTTCGGCATCGTCGATCTCTCCCTCGCCCCGACCGCGGAGGTCGGCGACTCGGTAGCCCACATCCTGGAGCGCATCGGGCTCGAGCAGGTCGGCACCCACGGCACGACCGCTGCACTCGCCCTGCTCAACGACGCGGTGAAGAAGGGCGGCATGATGGCCTGCTCCCGCGTCGGTGGTCTGTCTGGCTCCTTCATCCCGGTCTCCGAGGACCAGGGCATGATCGACGCGGTCCGCTCCGGTTCGATCTCCATGGACAAGCTCGAGGCCATGACCTCGATCTGCTCCGTCGGCTTCGACATGATCGCCATCCCCGGCGACACCTCGGCGGAAACAATCGCGGGCATGATTGCCGACGAAGCCGCGATCGGCATCATGAACCATAAGACCACCGCGGCACGCCTCATCCCCGTCCCGGGCACCAAGCCGGGCGATGAGGTGAACTTCGGTGGCCTGCTCGGCTACGCGCCGGTCATCCCGGTCAATACGAAGAGCACTGCGGAAATGATCCGGCGCGGCGGCTTCATCCCGGCACCTGTGCACGGGTTTAGGAACTAGGCGCGCTTCCCTTGGCCCTCACATTGTGTGAGGGTTTAGGTTTAAAGGCGTGAAGATTTCTGAAGTCGCTGCGGCCGCAGGTTGCTCCGTACGTTCAGTGCGCCACCTGCACGAAAGCGGAGCCGTGGCCGAGCCTGCTCGCACGAGTGGAAACTACCGGGAGTATTCGATCAACGACCTCGCCGCTGTCGTTCGCGCTCGTGCGCTTATCGACGCCGGCGTGCCCATCGCCGACGTCGCCGCCGAAGACACCGCGGCTGTGGTCGAGCGTGCCCTAGCGCAACTGGATGGCCGCATTGCCCACCTGCAGCAGCAGCGGAAGAGGCTGGCCATGCTTGCGGCTAATCCTTCTGGTGCGCCGGAGGATATCCGCCAAGCACTGCGTGGAGTATTCACCGACCCGCAGGCACTCCAGCGCGAGCTGGACGCGTGGGACCTCATGGCGCTGACCGGGGTTGCCACTGCCGCCACGTGGGACCAGCTGCGTGCAAACCTCAACGATCCGGAGTGCATCACAGCAGCGCGTGCGGCCGGTCAGCTCTGGGAGGACCTCGGGGAGATGCGGCCGCGAAACTGCCAAGTGGCCGAAACCGCTTCGCGCTTTCGCGAGCTCCTCCCCCACGGGCTGCTGCGCGGGGTTCTCTCTACCCTGCAGGCAGGCGACGTGCCACTCAGCGTGCACGATGTGCCGACGCGGGGTGCGCAACGAGTCGTGCTGCAGGCGTTGGCGGAGGGGTTCGATGGATAAGGTCCTCTCGTTGTGGAAGCAGCATCCAGGCTTCCGTCTTGCCCGCTACGAGCTCGAACTGTACCTCGATCTACTGCGGTGGATTCGCGGCCACCGGCTCGTGCCAGAGGATGCAGAGGTACTCCCCCACCCGCCAGGGCGATTGCAGATGCTCGTGAGCGTGATTTCGGTCCTATGCATCGAGATGGTGGTAGTCCACCTGCTCCTCCCCGCGGGGACAGTGCGGTTGGTTGCGCTGCTGCTGTCCATCTGGGGCGTTGTGTACGTTGCCTCGCTGATCGGCAGCGAGCGCATCCGCCCGAGCTACGTTGCCGACGACGTGACTGTGCTGCGCCGCGGCAAGCTCGTGTTTGCCGAAATCCCGTCCTCGCGCATCAAGCAAAAACACCACCAGCGAACGTTTGCGTCCGAGGTGTCCATTGACGCCGAGACGCTCACTGTAGGCGGGGCCGGTGGCACCGACACGCTCTTAGAACTCACCGAGGCGATCGACGTCGCCGGGGATCGCTACCCCTGGCAGCGGCCGCGGATGCAACCGGTGACGCAGATCCGCTACTACGCCGGGGTTGAGAGTGAAACTAGCGCTTCTTCCCGATGAGGAAGTAGCCCACCCAGCCGAAGGTGTTGACCGCGCCGATGATCGGCGTCCACAGCCACTTCGGGCCGCGGACCTTGCTGTCCTTCGCACGCGCAAGGTCACGTAGTGCTAGCGCTTTGCCGACCGTGTCCAAGGCCGTAAGAATTCCGACGATAGTCTTTTGGTCTGTAGACATGCCGTTCCATGCGTCGCGCAGGATCTTCACAAGTTCGTTGTTGCTCATAGACGCCAGTCTACGCGGCCGCGTTAGTACAACACGCTATTGATCATGCCCCCGATGGCCAGATCGGCTACGCCTCCGGCGGCGAGGACTGAAGCGCAGAGGCGACGTGCATAGGAAGACATACTTCCATGCTAATTTGCAGCCCCTTTAAGCCAATTCAACGATCTCCATATACTCGTCGCTCCACAAATCTTCATCGCCCTCGGGCATGATGATCACCCGTTCCGGCTCAAGTGCGCGCACTGCGCCCGGGTCGTGAGTGACCAGGACGACCGCACCCGTGTAGGTCTTGAGCGCGTCGAGGACCTGCTCACGGGACTGCGGGTCAAGGTTGTTCGTGGGCTCGTCGAGAAGCAGCACATTGGCACGGGAGGAGACGAGCGTGGCTAGCGCGAGCCTAGTTTTCTCACCGCCGGAGAGCGTGCCCGCGGGCTGTTCGAGCTTATCGCCGGAGAACATGAACGCACCCAGCAACCCGCGCAGGTCCTGCTGGCCTGCATCGGGACACGCCTCGATGGTGTTCTCCCACACGGTTTTGTCGCCGTCGATGGTGTCGTGCTCCTGTGCGAAGTAGCCGATACGCAGACCGTGTCCGGAGACCAGGCCGCCTTCGCCGTCGGTGCGCTCGACGCCGGCGAGCAACTTGAGCAGTGTCGTCTTGCCGGCGCCGTTGGTGCCAAGCACGACGACGCGGGAGCCCTTGTCGATGGCCAGGTCGACGCCCGCGAACACCTCGAGCGAGCCGTACATCTTGGTCAGGCCCTTGCCGTAGAGCGGGGTCTTGCCGCAGGGCGCGGGTTCCGGGAACTTGATGGAGGCGAACTTGTCCGCCACGCGGACCTCATCGAGCTCCCCCATCATGCGGTCGGCGCGGGCGAGCATCTGCTTCGCCGCGGCGGCCTTGGTCGCCTTCGCTCCGAGCTTGGCGGCCTGCTTCTTCAGCGCGGAGGCTTTCTTTTCCGCGTTGGCGCGCTCGCGGCGGCGCCGAGCCTCGTCGAGGGCGCGGGCGTCCTTGTACTTGGCGAAGCCCATGTTGTACACGTCAGCCTCGGCGCGCACGGCGTCGAGGAACCAGATCTTGTTGCACACTGCGTCCAGAAGCTCGACGTCGTGCGAGATCATGATCAGCCCGCCCTCGTGCTTGGACAGAAATCCGCGCAGCCAGCTGATGGAGTCGGCGTCGAGGTGGTTGGTGGGCTCGTCGAGAAGCAGCGTGGTCTGCGACTTACCTGAACCCTGTCGCGATGCGAAGAGGATCTGTGCGAGCTCCACGCGGCGGCGCTGACCGCCCGACAGGGTCTTGAGCGGCTGGTCGAGCACCCGGCCCGGCAGGCCAAGGTTGTCGCAGATCTGGGCCGCTTCCGCATTCGCCTCGTACCCGCCGAGCGCCTGATAGCGCTCCTCGAGGCGGGAGAACTTCGCGATCGCCTTGTCGCGCTCGGCACCGTCGGTTTCTTCCATGATGGCCTGCTGCTTCGCCATCGAGCGTTGGATCTGGTCGAGACCGCGAGCCGAGAGCACGCGGTCGCGCGCCGTCTGCTCGATGTCGCCTTCCTTGGAATCCTGCGGCAGGTAGCCCACCTCGCCCGAGCGGGTGACGGAGCCGCCGTAGGGCTCCGTCTCGCCGGAGAGGATACGCATCGTCGTCGTCTTGCCCGCGCCGTTGCGGCCCACCAGGCCGATGCGGTCCCCCGGCTGGACGCGGAGGTGCTGGCCTGGCGCGTGAAGCAACGTGCGGGCCCCGACGCGGACTTCAAGATCATTGGTGACAATCACGCAAACACTGTAGCAAGCGCCCCCAAACCAAAAGCCACCCCTAAAACAGACAAGTCCCACTGACGGTTGCTTCCGTCAGCGGGACTTGCATTCAGGGGCGCGTTACACCGCAAACCCGAGCGCGCGCAGCTGCTCGCGGCCCTCTTCGGTGATCATGTGCGGACCCCACGGCGGCATCCAGACCCAGTTGAGCTCAATGTCGTCAACCGAGGTGTTGTTGACGATCGCCTCGTGCGCCTGCGCCTCGATGACGTCGGTCAGCGGGCAGGCCGGAGAGGTCAGCGTCATGTTCAGGATCGCGAGCGTCTTGCCCTCGCGCTCCTCGATCCAAAGATCGTAAACCAGGCCAAGGTCGACGACGTTGATCCCCAGCTCGGGGTCAATGACATCGTGCAGGAACTCTTCCGCATCGGCGGCGAGCTTAATCTGCTCCTCGGTCTGCGGCGGGCGCTCGCCGCCGCCCTCAAAGTTGGAGGTGCTTTCGCGCTCCTGGGCACCACCTGCGGCAGCGCCAGCGGTCTCGTTGACGTTGTCTTCAGACATGGTTTAGTTCTCCTTCTTCTCCAGGGCTTCCTGGGTTGCGGCCTCGAAGGCCTTCCACCCGAGCAGCGCGCACTTGACGCGAGCCGGGAACTTCGCCACCCCGCCAAAGGCCACGCCATCGCCGATGACTTCCGGGTCGCCTTCCACGGTGCCGCGCGAGGTGATCATTTCCTCGAAGGCCCCAAGCTTCTTCATCGCTTGGTCAAGCGGGAGCCCCTTGATCTCTTCGGCCATCACGCTTGTCGACGCCTGCGAGATCGAGCACCCCTGCGCCTCGTAGGAGACATCCTCTACGGTTTCGCCGTCCTCAGACAGGTGCACGCGCAGCGTCAGCTCGTCGCCGCAGGAGGGGTTGACGTGGTGGACTTCCGCCTCGTAAGGATCGCGAAGCCCTGCGTACTGCGGGTTCTTGTAGTGGTCCAGGATGACTTCCTGGTACATCGATTCAAGGTTCATCGTGCGAAAAACTCCTTCGCCTTTGCAATAGCTGCCACCAGCGTATCTACCTCGTCCTTGGTGTTGTAGAGGTAGAAGCTCGCGCGCGAGGTCGCCTGCACGGCAAGGCCGCGGTGGGCCGGCCACGCGCAGTGGTGGCCGGTGCGGATAGCGACGCCCTCGGCATCGAGGACCTGACCCAGATCGTGCGGGTGCACGCCATCGACGGTGAAGGCAATCGCGCCGCCGCGGTTGTCCGCAGTCAGCGGACCGGCGATCTCCAAGCCCTCGATTTTCTGCATCTGCTCGAGCGCATACGCGGTCAGCTCCTGCTCGTGGGCGTGGATGCGGTCCATGCCCACTTCGCTCAAGAACTCCACCGCCGCGCCGAGGCCGACGACCTGGCTGGTCATCTGCGTGCCCGCCTCAAACCGCTGCGGGGCAGGTGCGTAGGTCGAGCCTTCCATCTTCACGATCTCGATCATGGAACCACCGGTCAAAAACGGCGGCAGCTTGTCCAGGATGTCGCCCTTGCCGTAAACGGCGCCGACGCCGGAAGGCCCGCACATCTTGTGGCCCGAAAACGCGGCGAAGTCCACGTCGAGGGCGTGGAAGTCGACCGGCATGTGCGGCACCGACTGGCACGCGTCGAGCACCGTGAGTGCCCCGACCGCCTTCGCGCGTCGGACCATCTCCTCGACGTCAGCCACCGCGCCAGTCACGTTCGACTGGTGGGTAAACGCCACGACCTTGACGGTGTCGTCCAGCTCGAGCGAATCGAGGTCGATCCGCCCGTCCGGCGTCATCGCGTACCACTTGAGCGTGGCACCCGTGCGTCGGGCGAGCTCCTGCCACGGCACGAGGTTGGCGTGGTGCTCCAGCTCGGTGACGACGATGGTGTCACCCTCGCCTACCTGATACTCGCCAGCGCGATCGTCCCCAAGTACGTAGGCGACGAGGTTCAAGCCCTCGGTCGCGTTCTTCGTAAACGCGATCTCGTGGCCTTCCGCGCCGACGAAACGCGCGATGGCTTCGCGGGCCTTTTCGTAGGCGTCGGTCGCTTCCTCGGCGAGTTGGTAGGAGCCGCGGTGGACGGGCGCGAAGGTGTTCAGCACGAAGTCGCGCTCGGCGTTCCACACGCGTTCCGGTCGCTGTGACGTCGCACCAGAGTCGAGGTAGACAAGCGGCTTGTCATCCCTGACGGTGCGCGACAGGATCGGAAACTCTGCGCGGATCGCCTCCACGTTGAGTGTTCCGTTGTCGTTGACGTAGGCCATTAGATGAACTTCTCGTAGCCCTCTGCCTCGAGCTGGTCTGCCAGCGAGGCGTCGCCCGTCTTCACGATCTTGCCGTTGGCAAAGACGTGGACGAACTCCGGCTGCACGTAGTTGAGAATGCGCTTGTAGTGGGTGATCATCAGCACGCCACCGTTGGTCTCTTCTTGGTACTTGTTAATACCCTCGGAGACCACGCGCAGCGCGTCGACGTCGAGGCCGGAGTCGGTCTCGTCCATGACGGCGAACTTCGGCTTCATCAGCGCGAGCTGCATAACTTCGTGGCGCTTCTTCTCACCACCGGAGAAGCCCTCGTTGACGGAGCGCTCGGAGAAGGAGGCGTCCATCTGCAGCGAATTGCGGGCTTCGTTGAGCTCGGCAACCCAGTCGCGCAGCTTCGGGGCCTCGCCGCGCACCGCGGTCACCGCGGAGCGCATGAAGTTAGAGGAGGACACACCGGGGACCTCCACCGGGTACTGCATGGCCAGGAACAGGCCTGCACGTGCGCGCTCGTCGACCTCCATGTCGAGGATGTTCTCGCCGTCGAGGAGCACCTCGCCCTCGGTCACCTCGTACTTGGGGTGGCCCGCCAGCGTGTAGGCCAGCGTGGACTTACCCGAGCCGTTCGGGCCCATGATCGCGTGGGTTTCGCCAGCGTTAATGGTCAGGTTGACGCCCTTGAGAATCGGCGTCGGCTCCTGGCCTTCCTCCGTCGGCAGAACGTTGGCGTGCAGGTTCTTAATTTCAAGCTTCGACATATTCGCGTATCCGCTTTCTTTCTATCAGTACTTTGTTGAGCAGCGTTGACTAGTTATTGGTGCGCTCCAGCTCGCCCACAACGCGGGCGATGAGCTCCTCGCGGACGTGCTCGACCGGGATCTGGTTGAGCACTTCGTTGAAGAACCCGCGGATGATAAGGCGGGTTGCCTCGTCCTCGGGGATACCGCGGGAACGCAGGTAGAAGAGCTGCTCATCGTCGAAACGGCCGACCGTGGCAGCGTGGCCCGCGCCGGCGATCTCGCCCGTTTCAATCTCCAGGTTCGGGATCGCGTCCGCACGCGCGCCGTCGGTCAGCACGAGGTTGCGGTTCGTCTCGTATGTGTCGGTGCCCTTCGCCTCGGCACGGATGAGCACATCACCAACCCAGCAGGTGCGTGCCTCCGGCAGCGAGGACTGCTTGTCGCCCTGCAGCGCGCCCTTGTAGAGCACGTTGGAGCGGCAGTTCGGCACGGAGTGATCCACCAGCATGCGGTTCTCGATGTACTGGCCGGGGTCGGCGAAGTACACGCCGTTGAGCTCGGCGTCGCCGCCGGGGGCTGCGAATTTCACGCGCGGTGTGATGCGTACGACCTCGCCGCCGAAGGCTGCTACGTAGTGGCGCAGCGTTGCATCGCGCTCCAGCAGGATCGACTGCTGACCAATGTGGACGGTGTCCTCGTTCCACTCAGCGTCGACAATAGCGTGCACGGTCGAGCCCTCGCCGAGGTGCCAGTTCACGTTATCGGCGTGGGTGCCGGAGCCCGCGTAGCGCAGGACGACGTTGCCCTTGGCGTGCGTGCCGGATTCGATCAGGATGTTGCCGAAGGTAGTCACATCCGCCCCAGCGCCGGTGACGGTGATCGTGATGTCCTGCTCGAGCTCGGTGTCCTTCGGAAGGTGCACGATGACACCAGTCTCAGCGGAGCTCCAAGCCTGCGCGGAGACGCGGTCGACGGCACCGCCGGCGACCTTCAAGCGCTCGTCGCTAATCGGCACCTCTTCGACGCGCACTGCTTCCGGCGCGTCCACGGTGATCTGCGCCTTCGCAGCCGGAGCAAACTTGCCGTTGTGCAGGCCGCGGATGCGGCGCAGGGAGATGAAGCGCCACACCTCGTCGCGGCCGCCGGGCACCGGGAAATCCTCGACGCTAAACGACTGGAAGAGGTCACCCTTGTTGTTGTGCGGGGTGGCGTTGTGTACGGGGTCTACAGAAACGGTCATTGGGTTTAGCCCACCGATCCTTCCATTTGCAGCTCGATGAGACGGTTCAGTTCCAGGGCGTACTCCATCGGCAGCTCCTTCGCGATGGGCTCGACGAAGCCGCGCACGATCATGGCCATCGCTTCCTCCTCTGCGATGCCTCGGCTCATGAGGTAGAACAACTGCTCCTCGGAGACCTTGGACACCTTCGCCTCGTGTCCGAGAGTGACGCGGTCATTACGGATGTCGTTGTACGGGTAGGTGTCAGAGCGCGAGATGTCGTCCACCAGCAGCGCGTCACACTCTACGTTGGACTGGGAGTTGTGCGCATTCGCGTTGACCTGGATCAACCCGCGGTATGCGGAACGGCCGCCACCGCGAGCCACAGACTTCGACACCACCGAGGAGGAGGTGTGCGGGGCCATGTGAGTCATCTTGGCACCGGTGTCCTGGAACTGGCCCTCGCCGGCAAAAGCGACAGAAAGGACCTCGCCGCGAGCGTGCTCGCCGGTCATCCAGACAGCCGGGTACTTCATGGTCACCTTGGAGCCAATATTGCCGTCGACCCACTCCATGGTCGCGCCTTCTTCAGCCTTCGCGCGCTTGGTCACGAGGTTGTAGACGTTGTTCGACCAGTTCTGGATGGTGGTGTAGCGGCAGCGGCCGCCCTTCTTCACGATGATCTCCACCACTGCGGAGTGCAGCGAGTCGGACTTGTAGATCGGCGCGGTGCAACCCTCGACGTAGTGCACGTACGCGTCCTCGTCCACGATGATGAGGGTGCGCTCGAACTGGCCCATGTTCTCGGTGTTAATGCGGAAGTAGGCCTGGAGCGGGATGTCCACGTGGACCCCCGGCGGCACGTAAATGAAGGAACCACCGGACCACACAGCCGAGTTCAGCGCGGAGAACTTATTATCGCCCGCGGGAATCACGGTGCCGAAGTGCTCCTTAAACAGCTCCTCGTGCTCGCGCAGCGCGGTATCGGTGTCGACGAAGATGACGCCCTTTTCCTCCAGGTCCTCGCGGATCTGGTGGTAAACCACCTCAGATTCGTACTGAGCGGCCACACCCGCGACCAAGCGCTGCTTCTCCGCTTCGGGGATACCGAGCTTGTCGTAGGTGTCCTTAATGTCTTCGGGAAGGTCGTCCCAGGAGGTCGCCTGTTCCTCGGTTGAGCGGACGTAGTACTTAATGTTGTCGAAGTCAATATCCGACAGGTCCGCGCCCCAGGTGGGCATCGGCTTCTTTTCAAAGATCTCGTGCGCCTTCAGACGCTGGTTCAGCATCCACTCCGGCTCGTTCTTAATACCCGAGATGTCGCGCACCACGTCCTGGTTCAGGCCGCGGCGCGCGGAGGCACCAGCGACATCGGAGTCGTGCCAGCCGTAGCTGTACGCGCCGATAGAGTCGATGATCTGCTCATCGTTCATCGGTGTTTCGAGACCGGGTGCGGGGTTAGCTTTCGTCATTATCTCCGCTCCTTTCAGTATGGGTTCCCGCCGCCGTAGCGGTAGCGGCAAGAGGAATATTCGTCGTGCAGATGCCATCGCCGTCAGCGATCAGCGCCAGGGGCTGCACATGCGTGCCCACGAGCGCCGAGATGGCTTCGTGTTCTGCCTCGCAGATCTCCGGGTGCGCCGAGGCGACGTCAGAGACCGGGCAGTGGTGCTGGCAGAGCTGGATGCCGTTGCCAGCAGAGGTCACCGTGGCTGCGTAACCGTGACGATCCAACACCTCGGCGATCGCCTCCACGGTCGCCTTGGTTGCCTCCTCACCGGAAGCGGCATCGGAATCTCCGTTTTCCGCAGCGTTTGCCTCTGCGAGGACTTTCTCAATCCGTGCCCGGGCAAAGTCGCGCACTGCGCGCTCTCCCCCGAGCTGCTTAATCATCTCCACGGCGTCGACGGCCAGGCCGTCGTAATGCGTGCCAAATGAACGCCGCCCACTTTCGGTCAGCCGGAAGTACTTCGCGGGACGTCCCCGCGTCGCTTCCTCCCCAGCAACGACGCGCGGATCGCACGTCTCTGCCAGGTCGTCCCCGAGAAGTTTGTCGAGGTGGCGGCGCACACCTGCGGCAGAAAGGCCTAGTTGCTCGGCGATGTCGGTGGCGGTCACCGGGCCAAGCGTTAACAGCGCACGCATCACGTCGCCGCGGGTGTCTGCCCCTACTGCTCGATGCTGCTCGGCCATTGCTTCACCTCAGCTTCCTTTGATTTCCACATTGCTCGCGCGCAAAAGGACGTTCCTTTCGCCTTTACACAACAGTAGTGTTTCCAAATTATTCCTGCCGCGCGGGGTCCCCCCGGCGTGTCACCGCCTGCTTTCACCCGCCCCTGGTGGCCCCTAGAATGCTGAAGGTGTGACCCCACCGCACCACACCGCCAAGGACCGGGGCGCACACGAAGCAGCACGGTCCGCCTTTTCGCCAGGCCTGGTCGAGGCGCTACCCCGCCTGGGCACGGCCGGTTCGCGCTCAGCGCTGCTGCACCGCGCTGACCTTTCCGACGCTGGTGTTGCGGCCTCCACCATCGAGCTCAACCGCTTCGCACTGTTGCGGTGGCTCGGTGCACTCGGCACGCTACTGATGGGCCTGGGTGGGCTCGGCGGCGGAGCCCTACCGGTGGTGGACAACCCCTGGTTCGATCTGCCTGGCGGCCAGCTCATGGGCAGGATGATGCAGACGTCTTCCTCCGTGGTGCTGATCGGTGTCGGCTGCCTCGTTGTGGCGTGGCTGCTCATGGGCCCCTTTGTGGGTGCGGGCACCAAACACTCGCGCATCAGCGCGCGGGTGATCTTCCGCACCTTTCTCGTCTGGGCCGCGCCGCTGTTCCTCACCGCTCCCCTGTTTACCCAGGACATTTATTCTTACTTGGCGCACGGCTCCATCGTGCGCCAAGGCCTCGACCCCTACGCCGCAGGCCCCGTGGAGATCCTCGGCACGGACAACCACCTCGCGCGCTCCGTCCCCTTCATCTGGGCGCACTCACCGAGCCCCTACGGCCCGGTCGCGCTCGGCATCGCCTCGGCGATCTCGTGGATCACCCAAGACTCCATCTACTTCGGCGTGCTCGCCCACCGCGCAGTCTCTTTCGTCGGCGTTATCGCAGCGGCCTGGGGCATCCGCGCGCTCGCCGCGCGCTGCGGCGTCCACGGTGCCACCGCCCTGTGGCTCGGCGTGCTCAACCCGCTGACCATCCTGCATCTGATCGGCGGGATCCACAACGAAGCGGTCATGCTCGGCTTTCTCCTCGTCGGCATGGAGCTGGGCCTGCGCGGCGTCGACGAGATCGCACAGCGCTCACGCAATCTGCGGGGCTGGGCGCTGTTCCTCGGCTCGAGCGCGCTACTGACCTGCGGCGGCATGGTCAAGGTTACAGGGTTCGTCGCCCTCGGGTTTACAGGCATGGCGCTGGCACGGCTCTGGGCAGGAAACGGGAGTAAGCGGGCGTCGATACGCGCCATCGGGTGTGCCGCACTCATCCAGACCTGCGTCCTTGTTCTCACAGTGGCGGCTGTGTCGCTAGCCACGGGCATCGGGCTCGGCTGGGTCACCGGGCAGGGCGGCGCGGCGTCGATACGCAGCTGGCTCTCGGTCACCACCGATATCGGCGTGCTGAGCGGGCGCCTCGCCATGCTGCTCAACCTCGGCGACCACACCGATGCCATCTTGAGCATTACCCGCGGCGTCGGCCTGCTTATCGCCGGCGCGTTCCTGGTGCGCATGCTCTGGGCAACCTTCAAAGGCTCGATCCACCCCGTCGGTGGGCTCGGTGTAGCCACACTCGTGCTCGTCCTGCTGTTTCCGGTCGTCCACCCCTGGTACCCGCTCTGGGGCATTCTGCCGCTGGCGGCGTGGGCGAACCGCTTCTTCTTCCGCGCGAGCGTCGCCACCTATTGCGCCGTGTTCAGTTTCCTGGTCCTGCCCCGCGGGCTCGCGCTCCCGCCGGGCACAGTGGCCACCATCTATCTGGCCGCCGCCTGCTATTTCGCCCTCATGTGCGGCGGCGCATGGCTGTGGTACCGGTGGCGCGCCGGGCGCGGGCTACACTAGCGCTCATGGAAAATGATGCCCTGGTAGTGAGCAATGTGGTGAAAACTTTTGGTCACACCCGCGCCGTCGACGGCGTGTCCTTCCGCGCGCGTCAGGGCCAGCTGCTTGCCCTGCTCGGCCCGAACGGCGCCGGCAAGACCACGACGATCGAGATGTGCGAGGGTTTTACCAGCCCTACCTCGGGCAGTATTCGCGTGCTCGACTTCGACCCGGCCACCGAACCGCAGAAAGTCCGCGACCGGATCGGCATCATGTTGCAGGGCGGTGGCTCCTACTCTGGGGTGAAGCTGCGCGAGATGCTGCGCCTGGCGGCCTCCTACAACAAGGACCCGCACGATCCTGACTGGCTCATCGAGTTGCTCGGTCTTGAGGGCGTGGCCAACACCACCTACCGCAGACTTTCGGGTGGCCAGCAGCAGCGTCTCTCGCTCGCGCTCGCGATTATCGGTCGCCCGGAGCTGCTGTTTCTCGACGAGCCGACCGCCGGCATGGACGCCCAGTCCAGGCTCGCCGTCTGGGACCTGGTCAACGCCTTAAAACGCGATGGCACCACCATTGTGCTGACCACCCACCTGATGGACGAGGCGGAGACGTTGGCCGACCACATCGTGATTATGGACCGCGGCCGCGTCGTCGCCGACGGAACAATGGCCGAGCTCACCTCACACGATGACTACCCGCTCGTCTCTTTCACCACCGCCACTGAGCTCGATGTGCCCGCGTTCAACACCCAGCTCAAGCCACTTGGTGTGTCCGCCGAAGCGCTGCGCCCGCTTTCCTACCGGGTGCGCGGCAGCGGCAGCCCCGCGCTGGTCACCGCGCTCGCCCAGGCCGCGGAGCACCAGGACGTGCTCATCCGCGAGCTGGGAATCTCGCACCGCAACTTAGAAGCCGTCTTCCTCGACATCACCGGCCGCGAGCTGCGCAGCTAGCGCCTTCACAAGCCTTCACCAGAAAAGGAGTAGATCACCGTGAGCACTGCGTCACCGGACACCCCGCGCCCCGCGAGTACGCTCCCGCCCGGGACGTTTACCCCCAACCCGCAGCGCGCATCTGTGCTGGACATGGCACTTGCCCAGGGCAAGATCGAATCGAAACTCATGCTGCGCCACGGCGAGCAACTGCTGGTCAACATCCTGATCCCCGGGGCACTCCTGGTGGTCGCGGCGGTCGTGCCCATCTTCGCCGATACGGACTTCAACCAGATTGTCCCCATGGTGTTCGCTGTTGCCGCCACGAGTGCCGGGTTTACCGGTCAGGCGATCGCGCTCGCCTTCGATCGACGCTACGGGGCGCTGAAACGCACCGGTGCCTCCGGGGTGCCGCCGTGGACGATCATCACCGGCAAGATTATTGGCGTGCTCGCCACAGTCGCGGTACAGATCGTCGTCCTCGGTGCCCTGGCCTTCTACCTAGGGTGGCGCGCAAGCGCGCTCGGTATCGTGTGCGGGCTTTTTACCCTGGTCGTCGGCGTGGCAGCGTTTAGCGCGATGGGTCTGTTGATGGGCGGCACCTTAAGCTCCGAGCTCGTGCTCGCCCTGGCCAACCTTTTCTGGCTCGTACTCATGGGGATTGTCGGCTGGGTCCAGTACAGCGGCGACATTGGGCAGGCGGGTGCCTGGAACCTGGTCCCCACGGCCGCCCTGGCGGGCGCCCTGACCAAGGCGCTCGCGGTCGCGTTCAACTGGCAGGCCTGGCTTTCACTGCTGTGCTGGACGGTCGCAGCAATGGCCGCCGCCGCCCGCTGGTTCCGCTTCGACGGATAACCGCAGCGCCCGCACTGCAGTGCGGATCCCCTTGTTTTCCGCAGTATGCGATAAGCTGTGGACGACACTTTCCTCATCCGAAAGTTGCATGCATTCTCTCCAAGATTTCGAAAGGGAGCGCGTCTCGTGAAGTCGACGCAGGTGGATTCCACACACACTCAGTCCCAGGCGCTCGCAAGCCAGCCTGATGGCCCTCACACCACCGGACCGTCAGGACCCTCGCTCAAGGTCCAGCGAGTGCTGGCCATGATTCTGCTGCTGTGCCAGAGCGGGATTACCGTGACCGGCTCGCTGGTGCGCGTCACCGGCTCCGGTCTGGGATGCGACACCTGGCCGCTGTGCCACGAGGGCTCCCTTGTACCGGTCGCTGGCGCGGCCCCCTGGATCCACCAGGCCATCGAGTTTGGCAACCGCCTGCTCGCCATCATTGTCGCGGCCGTCGCGATCGCGGTACTCGTCGCCGTCTACAAGGCGCAGCGTCGCAACGCGATCAAGGCACTCGCTGCCGTATCCCTCGCAGGCGTGGTGCTCCAGGCCATCATTGGCGGCATCTCCGTCCACCTGGACCTGCGCTGGTGGGCCGTGGCCGTGCACTTCCTGCCCTCGATGGTCCTGGTCGCCGTGGCCGCTGCGCTGTACATGCGCATCGCGGAGCCGGACGGGGTCGAGCCGACTCGTGTGTTCCCTAAGGCTGCGAGCACGTGGGCGATCATCGCCGCGATCGCGCTCGCCGTGGTGCTGATTACCGGCACGATGGTCACCGGCTCTGGCCCGCACTCGGGCGATGCGGACGCGGGCATGCACGGCCGCCTGGAGATGGACACCCGCATGCTGGCCTTTGTGCACGCGTTCTGCCTTTACCTCTACCTCGGCGCTACTGCGGTCGCTGTCTGGCTGCTGCGTAAGGCGCAGGTGCCGAAGGACGTGATGCGCACCGCGATCGTGCTCATCGTGCTCATCCTCGTCCAGTGGGCGATCGGCGTGATCCAGTTCCAGCTGGGCGTGCCCCGCTGGACCATCCCAGCCCACATCGGGATGTCCTCGATGGTGGTGGCCTTCACCACCTTCCTGTGGGCCCACGGCGAGCGCCGCCTCCCCACGCTGGTCTAACCTGCAGCATGCTTCCTGCCCGCCGGGGTAACCTGTGGCTATGCACGCCATAGTCACCGAATCCCCCGGCGGGCCGTTGCTTTTCACCGACATTGCTGGCCCCACCCCCACTGTGGGCCAGCTGCTTATCGACGTCACGTATGCCCACATCCAGCCTCCTCTCCCCAAAGCCGACGCTGGCACAGTCGTGGGCTCCGCCGGGTGCGGCCGTGTGGCAGAGGATCCGGAGGGCGAAATCGCCCCCGGTACGCTCGTCGCGTTTGCGGACGCACAAGGTGCGTGCGCGGAGCAGGTCGTCGTCACCCGCGAGCGCGTCGCCGCCGTGCCCGAGGGGATTGATGAGGCGGTGGCCGCCTGCATGCTCGCCCCGGGCATGGCCGCGCACGCGATGCTCTACAGCGTGCGCGAGACGAAAGACGGCGACACGATGGTGATCACCGACGGAGCAAGCGAGGTGGGGCTGGCGCTCACGCAGCTGGCAGCAGCTGCGGGCGCTACCGTCTTTTCCGTCGTGCGTGATGGCTCCGGCGAGGAAGCGGCGTATGACGCCGGCGCGACGGGGGTGTTCCGCTACTACGCTGATGCCGCGCAGCGTATTTGTGAGGCCAACGGCGGCCGTGGCGTCGACGTGGTCTACGAAGCTCATTCCGGCGCACTTCCAGGGGCGATCCACCCTCTGCAACTCGCACTGGAGGCCTGCGCACCACGCGGCCTCATCTGCGCCTACGGGCAGGTGGACGCAGACGAGCAGAGCGCACGCGTCGGAATCGCGGAGCTCGAGCGCCACGGAGGTCTGTACCTCACGCACGCCTCGCTGCCGTGGTATACGCAAACAGCAGACGAGTTCCGGTACCACTCACAAGCGGTGACCCGCGCTGTTGAAGACGGCACGCTGCGTTTCCACGTGCGCGAGGTCTTCCCCCTCACCGAGGCAGCCACGGCCTTTGAGGCTGCACAAGCAACCGGGCCCGGCTGCGTCGTGGTACGGATTTAGAAGTAGCTGGCGATGGTGGGCAGCCCCAGCACCGCGTCAACCGACAGGCCCAAGAAGAGCGCTGCGAGGTAGTTGTTGGACAGAATGAACAACTTCAGCGGCTTGACCTGCTCGCCGCGGCGCACACCCTGGTGCAGGCGGGTCGCCATAACCAGGAAGGCGATACCGGAAACCAGCGCGACGATGAGGTAAATCCACGAGGTCGCTGGCACGAGCGCGAGCGAGACGATGACCGTCCACCAGGAGTAGAGCACGATCTGGCGGGTGGTTTCCTCCTGGGAGGCCACCACGGGCAGCATCGGGACCTCGGCGCGAGCGTAGTCCTCGCGGTACTTCATCGCCAGGGCCCAGGTGTGCGGCGGGGTCCAGAAGAAGATGATGAGGAACATCACAACCGCCTGCCACCAGCGGTCGGGCGAGCCGTCAGTCACGTTGTCACGGATGACCGCCCAGCCGACCAGCACCGGCATGCAGCCGGCCGCGCCGCCCCAGATCACGTTCTGCCACGTCCTCCGCTTCAGCCACTTGGTGTAGACGAAGATGTAGAAGAAGTTGGTAAAGATGATGAAGGCGGCGGCGAGCCACGAGTTGCACAGGATGCCGAGCCAGAGCACGCTGGCGATGAGCAACATCCAGGCGAACACGGCGGCGCGGGTCTTGGTGATCTTCGCGCGGACCAGCGGGCGGGCGCGGGTGCGTCCCATCTTCTGATCAATGTCGTAGTCGGCCACCATGTTGAAGGTGTTGGCTGCGCCGGCACCCATCCAGCCGCCGAGCAGCGTGGCCAGGATGAGCCACACGTTGACGCTGCCTCGGTCGGCTTGCAGCATCGCCGGGATTGCCGCGACCAAGAGAAGTTCAATGACCCTCGGCTTCGTCAATGCGAAATACGCCTTCACGGTCTCCAAAAACTTCTCCTCCAAACAACACGTACCGCCCTCGCGGCGGCCTTACTTACTTCCACGTTGACGCGATCGTGACTTACTTCCACGTTGACGCGATCGTGCGCGGGGTGCGCACGCGGTCGCGTCCTTGAGGTGCCATAGGGCCTGCGATACTAGTCGGATCGCGGGGCCGGAAAGTTCCCGTCGGCGCTACCGCATCTGGGAGCGCGGGCTGGATCTGCTCCGCCCGGCATCATTCCTTTGGTTGATGTTAGCCCTTGACCTGTCCACCTCCCAATCGGACACGCGCCGGAAAAGGTGATGAGTGGAACACCGGTGACGCTCGGCCGACTACACTGTGACAGGCAAGCGCACAACCGGGCGGGTTTGCCCGCGTGAGCGCGCGTTTTGTATATAAACATCGCAACCGATTGAGTGAGGATACTGTGACACAGTCGACCCTGCCCCCGGAACTTCAAGCCATGACCGTCCGCAATTACCCGGACGATTGGACGGAGACCGACACCCGCGCGGTAGACACCGCCCGTATCCTCGCCGCCGATGCGGTCGAGCACTGCGGCTCCGGCCACCCCGGTACCGCGATGTCGCTGGCTCCTTTGGCTTACACGCTGTACCAGCGCGTCATGCGCCTGGACCCCACCGATCCGAAGTGGGCGGGCCGTGACCGCTTCGTGCTTTCCAACGGGCACTCCTCGCTTACCCAGTACGTCCAGCTCTACCTGGGCGGCTTCGGGCTTGAGATGGAAGACCTGAAGCAGCTGCGCACCTGGGGAGCAAAGACGCCGGGTCACCCCGAGTACAACCACACCGACCACGTCGAGATCACCACTGGCCCGCTCGGCCAGGGCCTGGCCTCTGCCGTCGGTATGGCAATGGCGGCGCGCCGCGAGCGCGGCCTGTTCGACCCGGATACCCCGGCGGGCGAGAGCCCCTTTGACCACTACATCTACGTGGTTGCGGGCGACGGCTGCCTGCAGGAGGGCGTGACCTCCGAGGCCTGCTCCCTGGCGGGTACCCAGCAGCTGGGCAACCTGATCCTGTTCTGGGACGACAACCGGATTTCCATCGAAGACAACACGCAGATCGCGTTTACCGAGGACGTTATGGCCCGCTACGAGGCCTACGGCTGGCAGACGTTGACGGTGGAGTCCGGTGAGGACGTCGCGGCGATTGAAGAGGCCGTGGAAAAGGCCAAGGCGGAGACGACCAAGCCGACGATCGTGCGCGTGAAGACCGTCATTGGCTTCCCGGCCCCCAACCTGCAGAACACGGGCGCAGCACACGGCGCTGCACTCGGCGCTGAGGAGATCAAGCTGGTCAAGGAAGCGCTCGGCTTTGACACCGACGTGGACTTCCCGGAGGAAGACGAGGTCATCGCGCACACCCGCAAGCTTGGTGAGCGCGCAGCAGCCGTCCGCAGCGAGTGGCAGCAGCGCTTCGACGCGTGGGCGGAAAAGTACCCCGAAAACAAGGCACTGTTCGACCGTCTGACGGCGCGCGAGCTGCCGGACGGCTGGAAGGACGAGTTCCCCACCTGGGAGCCCGACGCCAAGGGCGTGGCTACCCGCAAGGCTTCTGCAGCGGCGATCCAGGCCGCGGCGGCTGCCCTGCCGGAGCTGTGGGGCGGTTCCGCCGACCTCGCTGGCTCCAACAACACACTGATCAACGGCGCTCCGTCCTTTGGCCCGGAGTCGATCACCACGGAGATGTTCACCGCAGAGCCTTACGGCCGCAACCTGCACTTCGGTATCCGCGAGCACGCGATGGGCGCGATCATGAACGGCATCGCCCTCCACGGCGGCACCCGCGTCTACGGCGGCACCTTCCTCATCTTCTCCGAGTACCTCTACCCCGCCATCCGCGTCGCGGCCCTGTCCGGGATCGACGGCTACTACGTGTTCACCCACGACTCCATCGGGCTCGGCGAGGACGGCCCGACCCACCAGCCGGTCGAGACGCTCACCGCGCTGCGCGCCATCCCGGACCTAGCAGTGATTCGCCCGGCCGATGCGAACGAGACCTCCGCGGCTTGGATCGCCGCACTCGAGGGCCGCGAACAGCCGAAGGCACTCGCCCTGTCGCGCCAGAACCTGCCGGTGCTCGAGGGCACCAAGGAGAAGGCCTTCGAGGGAGTGGCCAAGGGCGGCTATGTGCTTGTCGACGGGGCGAAGTCCACCCCCGACGTCATCCTCATCGCCTCCGGCTCCGAGGTCCAGTACGCCGTCGAGGCAGCGAAGCTCCTGGCCGAGGACAACGTGTCGGCCCGCGTGGTCTCCATGCCGTCGATTGACTGGTTCCTGGAGCAGTCTGAGGAGTACCAGGAGGAGATCCTCCCACGCGCGGTCAAGGCGCGCGTGTCCGTCGAGGCAGGCACTGCGATGCCGTGGCACCGCTTCACCGGCGATCACGGCCGCAATGTTTCCCTGGAGCACTTCGGTGCTTCCGCCCCGGGCGCGGAGCTCTTCGAGCGCTTCGGCTTTACCACCGAGCACGTTGTCGAGGCGGCACGCGCCTCACTTGAATCTGTTGCAGCGCAAAACTAACCACGGCAGGTAGAAAGGGGCTGGAACACCAGCCCCTTTTGTCGCCCCAACTACGAAAGGCACACCATATGGCACACGAGAACCACAACGGCAAGCACGCGATGGTCGCGACCAACCGTATTTACGACATCGGGACCTCCGTGTGGCTCGATGACCTCTCCCGCGACCTGCTCCACGGCACCGAGAACTTCGACCTGTTCCTGCTGGAGCGCAACATCTTAGGCATTACCACCAACCCGGCGATCTTCTCCGCGGCGATTAGCGCCGGCGGCGACTACGACCGCCAGCTCGAGGAGCTGCGCGCAGAGAACGTCACCGCGGAGGAAGCCGTCTACCGCATGAGCATCCTTGATGTGCAGGAAGCCTGCGACGTGCTCGCCGGGGTCTACCAGGACACGCACGGCCGCGACGGGCGCGTTTCCATCGAGGTAGATCCCCGCTACGCGCACGATGAGGAGAAGACGATCAACCAGGCGCGCGAACTGTGGAAGCAGGTGGCCCGCCCGAACGCGATGATCAAGATCCCGGCCACCGACGAGTCGCTGCCCGCGATCACCACCGCGCTGTCAGAGGGCATCAGCGTGAACGTCACCCTGATCTTCTCTGTGGAGCGCTACAAGCAGGTCATCGACGCCTACAAGAAGGGCCTGGAGCTCGCCGCCCAGCAGGGGCGCGACCTCGAGGAGATCCACTCCGTCGCCTCCTTCTTCGTCTCGCGCATGGACGTCGAGGTGGATAAGCGGCTTGAGACCATCGGTACGCCGGAGGCGCTCGCGCTACGCGGCAAGGCAGGTATCGCTAACGCGCGCCTGGCCTACCACCTGTTCCTGGACTCCTTCAACGACGTCGACGAGCTGCCGCCGCGCGCAAACAAGCAGCGCCCGCTGTGGGCCTC
This sequence comes from Corynebacterium sp. HMSC071B10, assembly GCF_001814825.1. Classification (NCBI taxonomy): domain Bacteria; kingdom Bacillati; phylum Actinomycetota; class Actinomycetes; order Mycobacteriales; family Corynebacteriaceae; genus Corynebacterium; species Corynebacterium sp. HMSC071B10. The sequence continues at coordinate 86,788 of NZ_KV817993.1, forward strand.
GACCGGTGTGAAGAACCCCGAGTACCCGCAGAACATGTATGTTGTCGAGCTCGCAGGCCCAGACACGGTCAACACAATGCCGATGGATACCATCAACGTGGTCAACGAGATGGACCAGCTCAAGGGTGACACCTTGACTTACGCCGACGAGAACGCCCGCGAAGTCTTTGCCGGGCTGGAGAAGGTCGGCATCGATTTGGACGATGTCGTGGCAGTCCTCGAGCGCGAGGGCGTGGAGAAGTTTGTCACGGCGTGGCAGGAGCTGCTTGACTCCACCGAGGAAAAGCTCAACGCGGCGAAGTAAAGGAGACGCGTCGAAGGTGAACGAAGACAGGGAAGCACAGGTGCAGCGGGGCAATCCGCTGCGCTCGGCCGTCGATAAGCGATTGCCCCGTATTGCTGGCCCCTCCGGCCTGGTGATTTTCGGGGTGACCGGCGATTTGGCGCGCAAGAAGCTGCTGCCGGCGGTCTACGACCTGGCAAGCCGCGGCCTGCTGCCCGCAGGCTTTGCGCTCGTGGGGTTCGGCAGGCGCGACTGGTCGAAGCAGGAATTCCAGGACTACGTGCGCGAGGCTGTGCAGGCGCGCGCCCGCACCGAGTTTGACCAAAACGTCTGGGACCGGCTTGCCGACGGGATGCATTTCGTCTCCGGCGCATTCGACGACGATGCCGCCTTCGATGCCCTTGCCTCGACCCTGGCCGAGGCGGACCGCCGGCAGGGCGTTGACGGGAACTGGGCTTTCTACCTCTCGGTGCCCCCTGAGCACTTCGCGGGTGTGGTGCACCAGCTCGACCGCTGCGGGATGGCCAAGCCTGCTGAAGATCAGTGGCGCCGCGTGATCATCGAGAAGCCCTTTGGGCACGACCTGGCTTCGGCAATGGAACTGAATAAGGTGGTCAACACGGTCTTTCCGGAGCACGCGGTGTTCCGCATCGACCACTACCTGGGCAAAGAGACCGTGCAGAACATCATGGCGCTGCGCTTTTCTAACCAGCTCTTCGAGCCCATTTGGAACGCGAACTTCATCGACCACGTGCAGATCACCATGGCCGAGGACATCGGGCTTGGCGGCCGCGCCGGCTACTACGACGGCATCGGCGCTGCTCGCGATGTGATCCAGAACCACCTCATCCAGCTGCTCGCGCTCGTGGCGATGGAGGAGCCGACCTCGTTTTCCCCGCGCCAGCTGCGCGCTGAGAAACTCAAGGTCCTGCGCGCGACCTCCCCCACCGGCCCCTTTTCCGAGACGACGGCCCGCGGCCAGTACACCGCAGGCCTGCAGGGGTCTGTGCCGGTGGTGGGACTGCGCGAGGAAGAAGGCTTCGATCCGGACTCGAAGACGGAGACCTTTGCCGCCTGCACGTTGGAGATCAACTCGCGGCGCTGGGCCGGTGTGCCCTTCTACCTGCGCACCGGCAAGCGGCTCGGACGCCGCGTGACAGAGATTGCGCTGGTGTTCAAGCGCCCGCCGTACCAGCCCTTCTACCCGGATCAGACGAACCTGCTGACCAACAACGCCGTGGTCATCCGCGTGCAGCCGGACGAGGGCGTGCTCATGCGCTTCGGTTCCAAGGTGCCGGGCGTGGGCCTGGAGGTGCGCGACGTGAACATGGACTTCTCCTACTCCGAGGCCTTCACCGAGCAGTCGCCCGAGGCCTACGAACGTCTCATCCTCGACGCACTGTTGGACGAGTCTAGCCTTTTCCCCACCAACTCCGAGGTCGAGCGCAGCTGGGAGATCCTCGACCCAATCCTGGAGTATTGGGACGAGCACGGCGAGCCCGACGAGTACGAGGCCGGTACCTGGGGTCCGGCGTCCGCCGACCGCATGCTGGAAAAAGACGGCCGCACCTGGCGTCGCCCCTAAACGCAGAAAGAAGGTTGCTTCGTGATTATTTCGCTGCCGGACACCACTACCCGCCAGATCGCAGGCGCGCTGCTCAAGGCGCAGGAGAACTTCTCCATGGCCACGGGCCGCGTGCTCACGCTGCTCGTCGCCGCGCCTGAGACCGAGGATTCGGAGGCAATCCTCGAGACGGTCCGCGCCGCTACCAGGGAGAACCCGGCCCGCGTGATCGTGCTGCTGCTTGGCGACGCCTCGGCGCCCACCAGCATGAACGCCGACCTCATCATCGCCGCGCACTCCGGTGCCTCCGAAATGGTGGTCATGCGGCTCTTCGGCGAGCTCACCGGCCACCTCGACGCGGTGGTCACTCCCCTGCTCCTTCCCGATACCCCGATCGTGGCGTGGTGGCCCGGGCAGGCACCTGCGAAGCCAGTGGCCTCGCAGCTCGGCGCGATCGCACAGCGCCGCATCACCAACGCGCGTGCCGACGACTCCGCGGAACCGCTGCGCACACTCGTCGAGGGCTACCACCCTGGTGACTCGGACATGGCCTGGTCTCGCATCACGCCCTGGCGCGGGGTCGTCGCCTCGGCCTTGGACCGCTACGCGGATGATCCGGTGCAGTCGGTCTCCATCGCCGGCGCCCCTGCCGACCCCGCCGTCCTGCTGGCAGCCGGGTGGCTCGCGGCCTGCCTCGACGTGGAGGTCACCTGCTCCCCCGTTGCGCAGCCGCGCAAGGGCGTGCCCGTCGAGCACCTGGCGCTGCACTGCGAGAAAGGCGATATCACCGTCGACGTCCTCGACGCGCACACCGCACGCGTGGCGGTCCCCGGCAGCCCCGCCTCGCATGTCGCACTCGGCGCGCGCTCGGACGCGTCCTGCCTGACCGAGGAGCTGCGCCATTTGGACGACGACGTCACCTACGCCCGCGCCCTCAAGGCCACCACGCTGGTGCGCGAGGCAGACTCCGCGCCCGCGCACGTGGTTGACGTGGCGCGCGTTGCGGATCGTCCCGCGCTCGTCGACGCCACGGCTGAGCGGCTGCTCACACTGCTCGCAGCAATCCAGGCCGATGCCGCCGGCGGGCTGCACGGCGACGGTATCCCCCGCGTCGTGCTCACCGGTGGCACCGCCGGCATCGAGCTGCTCGCGAAACTTGGCGAGCGCGCAGGCAGCAGCGATGTGGACTTCGCGCGCATCGAGTTCTTCTTCGGCGACGAGCGCAACGTGCCCGCAACACACCCAGACTCCAACGAGGGCCAGGCGCGCGACGCGCTGCTCGACCCGCTCGGCGTGCCCGCCGAGCGCATCCACGGTTGGGGCCTCGACGGCGACGAGATGGACGAGGCAGTTGTCGCGTACGAGCGCGCGCTCGACGAGTACGCGCCGCGCGGCTTCGACCTCCACCTGCTGGGTATGGGCGGCGAGGGACACATCAACTCCCTGTTCCCGGACACAGACGCAGTGCGCGAGTCCCGCGCACGGGCCTTGGCGGTGACCGACTCCCCGAAGCCACCCGCAGAGCGCGCCACGCTCACCCTGCCCGCGGTCCGCAGCGCCGAGCGCGTGTGGCTACTCGTCTCCGGTGCGGAGAAGGCCGAGGCCGCAGGCCACGTTGCCCGCGGGGCGTCGCCCGAGGACTGGCCCGCAGCTGGCGCGCGCGGCAGCCACGAGACGGTGCTCTTCGTCTCAGAGGATGCGGCAGGCGAGTTGTAGCGCTAGCCACAAAACGCAGTGAGCCCCTCCCAGCGAACTGGGAGGGGCTCTACGCAGTAGAGGTCTCTACGCGGAGTAGGTCTGCATCAGGTTCAGCGCGACGATGCACGCGATCCAGATCAGGCAGATCACGATGGTGTAGCGGTCCAGGTTCTTCTCCACGATGGTGGAGCCGGACAGGTTGGACTGCACGCCGCCGCCGAAGAGGCTCGACAGGCCGCCGCCTTTACCCTTGTGGAGCAGGACGAACACGGTCGCAAGCACCGATGCGATTACGAGCACGATCTCCAGAGCCAACGTCATGTGGGGCGATCCTCCACTTTCACTTTGGGGAATAATTGTTCAACCTGCATTAGCCTACACCATCACCACGCAAAGCCTTACGGCGGACACACGACGCGCGCGTGTCCGCCCGGCGTTAGGCGACGGCGTTTGCGGCTGCGGCCGCCAGCTTGGCAAAGTCCTCGCCCTTCAGCGAGGCACCGCCGACCAAGCCACCGTCGACGTCCGGCTGCCCGACGATCTCGGCGACGGTCTCGGTCTTGACGGAGCCGCCGTAGAGGATGCGGATGCCGTCGGCCGTCGCATCGTCGGCAAGCTCGCGGACGAGCTCACGGATCGCGTGGCAAACTTCCTGCGCGTCCTCTGCGGAAGCGACCTTACCGGTGCCGATGGCCCACACCGGCTCGTAAGCGATGACGGTGCGGTTGAGCTCCTCGGTGCTCAGGCCAGCCAGAGAGGCGCGGGTCTGCTCCTCCACGAAGCTGACGTGCTTGCCTTCCTCGCGGACCTCCAGCGGCTCGCCCACGCACACGATCGGCGAGATGCCGTGTGCAAGCGCCTTCTTCGCCTTCGCAGCGACCAGCTCGTCGCTCTCGTTGTGGTACTGGCGGCGCTCGGAGTGGCCGACAACCACCCAAGTGCAGCCGAGCTTCTCCAGCATGGCGGCGGAAATCTCGCCGGTGTACGCACCGTTATCGTGCTGGGAGACATCCTGCGCGCCATAGGTGATCTGCAGCTTGTCGCCCTCCACGAGCGTCTGGATCGAGCGCAGGTCCGTGAACGGGACGGTCAGCGCAACGTCGACAAGCTCGTAGCCATCCTTCGGGAAGGCAAAAGCGAGCTTCTGGGCGCTGGAGATGGCCTCAAGGTGGTCAAGGTTCATCTTCCAGTTGCCGGCAATAAGTGGCTTGCGTGCCATAAGTCTGTGTTCCTCTCTTCTAGGTACCGGGGTCCGGGACTACTTGGACAGAACGACGACGCCTGGCAGCTCCTTGCCCTCGATGAGCTCGAGGGAGGCACCGCCGCCGGTGGAGATGTGGGAGAACCCATCCTCATCCAGGCCGAGGGTGCGCACAGACGCTGCGGAGTCGCCACCGCCGACGACGGTGAAGGAGTCGTTGTTCTTGGTTGCAGCAATCATGGCCTCGGCGACAGCCTTGGTGCCGTCAGCGAACTGCGGGAACTCGAACACGCCCATCGGGCCGTTCCAGAACACGGTCTTGGAATCCTCGATGGCGGAAGCGTAGAGCTTCGCGGTCTCCGGGCCGATGTCCAGCGACAGCCAGCCCTCCGGGATGCTGTCCAGATCGAAGGTCTCCTTGGCCGCGTCCTTGTCAAACTTCTCCGCAACGGCGAGGTCGACCGGGAGGACCAGCTTGTCCCCGTAGCGCTCGATGAGCTCCTTGCAGGTGGCAATCATGTCTTCCTGCAGCAGGGAGTTCTGCACGTTGTGCCCCTGTGCCGCGAGGAAGGTGTAGCACATGCCGCCACCGATGACGACCTTGTCGGCCTTTGCCGCCAGCGCCTCAATCACGCCGAGCTTGTCCGAAACCTTGGACCCGCCGAGGACGACAACGTAGGGGTGCTCCGGGGCATCCTTGACTGCCGACAGCGTGGAGACCTCCTTCTCCACCAGGTAGCCGGCGTAGGCCGGGAGCTTCTTCGAAATGTCGTACACCGAGGCCTGTGCGCGGTGGACCACGCCAAAGCCATCGGAGACAAAAGCACCGTTGTCTGCGGCCAAGTCGGCCAGCTCAGCTGCGAACTCCTCGCGCTCCGCCTCATCCTTGGAGGTCTCGCGCGGGTCGAAGCGGACGTTCTCCAGCAGCAGGATCTCGCCTTCGGTCAGGCCGTTGGCGCGCTCGTGCGCGTCCTCGCCAGAGACGTCGCCTGCGAGCGCGACGAACTGACCCAGGCGCTCGGACAGCGCCTCTGCCACCGGCTGGAGCGAGAAGGCCGGGTTGACCTCGCCCTTCGGGCGGCCCAGGTGCGCCATCGCGATCACCTTTGCGCCGCCGTCAAGCAGGGCGCGCAGGGTGGGCAGGGAGGCGTCGATGCGACCGGCGTCGGTGATGTTGCCGTCCTCGTCGAGCGGGACGTTGAAGTCGGATCGGACGATGACGTGGCGGCCGTCCACGCCCTCGTCGAGAAGCTGCTGCAGTGTTTGCGTAGTCATCGGTGAATGCTCCTTGATAAGTGTGTCTACGGGGGACATGATACGCAGTTTTACGCCGAAGGCCCGGTGCATGCGATGTGCACGCACCGGGCCCATCAGCTGAACCGCGCGGGGTTTAGAGGTTGTCAGCGACGTGCTTGGTCATACGGACGTACTGGGAGGTGTAGGACCACTCGTTGTCGTACCAGGAGATGACCTTGACCAGGTTGTTGTCGATGACGCGGGTCATGCCAGCATCAAAGATTGCACCGTGGCTGTTGCCGATGATGTCGGAGGAAACGATCGGATCCTCGGTGTAGAGCATGGCGGTACCGAGCACCTCGTCCTCGGTGGCCTTCTTCACCGCAGCGTTGATCTCCTCTGCCGTGGCGTCCTTGTTCAGCTGCACGGTCAGGTCGGTTGCGGAGCCGGTGATGGTGGGCACGCGCATAGCGAAACCATCCAGCTTGCCCTCCAGCTCAGGCAGAACCAGCGCCACTGCCTTTGCAGCACCCGTGGTGGTCGGCACGATGTTCTGAGCAGCGGCACGGGCGCGGCGCAGGTCCTTGTGCGGTGCATCCTGGATGCGCTGGTCGCCGGTGTAAGCGTGGATGGTGGTCATCAGACCGGACTTGATGCCAAACTCCTCGTCCAGCACCTTTGCCAGCGGTGCGAGCGAGTTGGTGGTGCAGGATGCGGCGGAGATGATGTTCTTGTCGTTGGTGTAGTCGGTGTGGTTGACGCCCCACACGTAGGTGCCATCAACATCCTTGCCAGGAGCAGAGATGATGACCTTCTTCGCACCAGCATCCAGGTGTGCCTTTGCGGTGTCGCCGGAGCGGAACACGCCGGTGCACTCGAGCACGATGTCAACGTTTGCGTCGCCCCAAGCCAGCTTGGACGGGTCCTTCTCCTCGGAGACCTCGATGCGGCGGCCGTCAACGCTGATGGAGCTATCGTCGAACTCCACCTCGTGGCCGAACTGGCCGTACGCGGTGTCGTACTTCATCAGGTGTGCAAGGGTCTCGTTGTCGGTGAGGTCGTTGATCTTCACAACCTCGAGCTCGCCCTGGTACTCATCCTGGATGATGCGGAACGCTGCGCGACCGATACGACCGAAGCCATTGATGCCAATACGAGTAGTCACTGTCTAATACTCCTCTGCTGAGTCGAGTTCTACGGGGCACACGCTGCGCCCCTAGGTTCAGGCTCCTGGCGCCTACCCGCCTGCGGTTCAAACCCGTTGCTACCTGCAGGGTTACCGGGCGATTCGGCTTCCTTTTCGCCTGTCGGTGCCCAGTGTAGCGATGCACCCTCAACCCTGCATGGCTCCTGGACGGCTCCGCACGCGCGATTTGAGCGAACCAGAAAGGTACGCAAAACCGGGGGTACAAATGCCGTTTCTCCCCGATCATCGGTGCCCGATTCTTCGCGTCACCACACGCTTTGCCGACATCCTCCCCCGTCGTTCGGGCACCACACCGACAATGAGCACACCTTTAATAGTTGACGTAACTACATTATTTCCGTGTGCAATATGTCACATTTCGGATTCGTGCGACTTTTCCTCGTCGATCCCTGCCGTCGTTGGCGGAATTCCCAGCTCTTTCGCACGCTTATCCGCAAGCGACAACAGCCTCCGGATGCGCCCCGCCACCGCATCCTTAGTCATCTGCGGGTCCGCCAGCTTGCCCAGCTCCTCCAGGGAGGCGTGCCGGTGCTCGGCCCGCAGGTACCCCGCCTCCGCGAGGTGCTCAGGCACATCGTCGCCGAGAATGTCCATCGCGCGCTCCACACGGCGCGCCGCGGTCGCAGCCGCCTGCGCGGAGCGACGGGTATTGGCGTCATCAAAGGTAGCGAGGCGCTGCCCCGAGCGCGCACGCAGCTGCTTGCGGCGGCGCTTCTCGTCCCACTCCAGGCGCGAAAGCGGCGCGCCCATCCGGCTAAGCAAAATACCGATGGTCTCCCCGTCACGGATGTAGACGCGCTCCACTCCCCGCGTCTCCTTGGTCCGCGTCGGAATATCCAGCCGGCGCGCCAAGCCCACGAGCGCGAGCGCGGACTCCTCCGACGGGCACGCGACCTCGAGCGCCGAAGTCCTGCCCGGCTCCGTCAGCGAGCCGCGCGCCAAAAACGCACCGCGCCACGCGGCCTCGACGTCCGCGACTGGGCCGGAGACGATCGTGTGCGGCATGCCGACGACTGGGTGGCCTGATGCGGTGACCAGGCGCAGCTTCCGCACCACGTCGCGCATCCCGCGGCGCACAGTGACGACGCACTTGCGCTCCTTGGTCGCGGACCCCGGGGCAATGATGTCCATCTCCGCCTCGATCCCGGTGGTGGCGTGCAGCAACGTCACCAGCCGGCGCGCAACCTGCTCCTCCGCGAACTCCACGACCAGCGCAATGCCCTGCGGTGTGTCCTGGTAGCTGCCCGCGTAGCGGATCATGGCGGTGGCCTCCGCAATCTGCGCACTCGCATGCGTGAGGCGAACGTTGAGCAGCTCGTCTTTGACTTTCGCGGTCAGCGCCACCGTTGCCGTCCCCTTTCTGTTCATCTCTCGTTGGCCTGTATGAGCACACACAGGCGCGCGCACCTACCTCAGCTGTACTCAGCGAGGGCGCGCGTATCGACGCTTGATTCTAGCGCGCCCGGTACAACTCCAAAATCGCCTCCGCCAACTTGGCAGGGTCGTGCTTGTCCACCTGCTCGCCCTCCGGGGCGGGAATGTGGACGTCGCGAAACGCGATTCCGGCGCTCACCTGCTGCGCGGCACGCTGCAGGTGCCGACGCTCACCTTCTGAGGGCGAGATATGGTTGTCGGCCAGGAAGTAGTCGACGCGCAGCTCCGGCGCGTGCTGGTTAAACACCTGGATGTGGCGCTCGGTACTAAACCCTAAGGTCTCGCCCGCCTGGGGCAAGAGGTTGAGCATGACGACCACCATCGCGTCGGTAGAGTTCAGCGCCTCCACGATGCCCGGCACCAAAAGGTGCGGCAGCACCGAGGAGAACCAGGAACCCGGACCAATGGTGACGATGTCGGCGGAACGGATCGCCTCAATCGCCTCAGGCGAGGCCTCCGGCCGGTCCGGCAACAGGCGCACGCGGCGCACCTCGCCCGAGGTCGACGCCACGGCGGCCTGTCCGCGCACCGAGCGCAGCACCCGCGGATCATCGTCCAGCCCGGAGACATCCGCCTCGATATCCAGCGGCCGCGGGCTCATCGGGATCACGCGACCGACCGAGCGAGTCCACCGCGCCACAATGTCGAGGGCGTTCTGCATCCCGCCGAACTTCTCAGCCAGGCTTACCAGCATGAGGTTGCCCAGCGGGTGCCCGGCCATCACGCCGTTGCCGCCAAAGCGGTGCTGCAGCGCCTCTTGCCACAGCGTGCCCTCCTCGTCGTCAGCGGTCAGCGCGGCGAGCGCCATACGCAGATCCCCCGGCGGGATGATGGGAAACTCCCGGCGCAGCCGCCCGGAGGATCCCCCATCGTCGGCAACAGTGACCACGGCGTTAATCTCCGTGGCCTCGGCTTCGCGGGCGGCGAGCAGGGTCTGGTACAGGCCGTGACCACCACCCAGGCAGGTCAAAGCAAGACGCTCAGTAGACGAGCTCATCGCTTTCTCCTTTCACGCTGGGAAGTTAAAGAACCGCGGCACCTAGTGCCTCTTCAAGTCTCTGTGCAACACGCTGACATCCAGTTGCGGCTTCTTCCGCAGCCGCCGCCCGACCTCTTCGGCCACTGCCACCGAGCGGTGGTGCCCACCCGTGCAGCCGATACCGACGGTGATGAAGTCTTTCCCCTCGTGGCGGTAGCCGTCGAGCGTGCTGCCGAGCAGGCGCACGAAGTTTTCAATAAACGGCTCCGCATCGGCTTGGCCAAGCACGTAGTCGGAGACCGGCTTGTCCACCCCGCGGAACTCGCGCAGCTCTTCCACCCAGTACGGGTTCGGCAGGAAGCGGACATCCACGATCAGGTCCGCATCGCGCGGCGAGCCGTGCTTAAACCCGAAGGATTCCACGGTGACGTGCTGGCGTCCGGAGGCCAGCTCGCCTATCGACGCCTCGATCGAACGCCGCAGGTCATGCACCGACTGATTGGTGGTATCGATGATCACATCGGCGATCTCGCGCACCGGTTCCAGCTCTTTGCGTTCCCGCTCTATGCCGTGCTTGAGCGTGTCCTTGCCCTGCAGGGGGTGCGTGCGGCGCACCGAGTCGAAGCGCTGGATGAGCACCCCGTCGCGCGCTTCGAGGTAGAGCACGAAGGGGTTGTAGCCGCCCTCCTTGATCTTGGAGATCGTCTCCATCAACGAGCCATTGAACATGCGCGCACGCACGTCGGTGACCACCGCCACCTTCGCCACAGGCGATTGCTCACCGGTGGACATCTCCACCAGCTCCAGGATGAGCTGCGGCGGCAGGTTCTGGGAGACGAAGTAGCCCTTGTCCTCGAAGATCTTCGCCGCCGTGGACAGGCCACCGCCGGACAGCCCGGTGATGATGACGGGGTGCAAAACTTGCGCTGCGTTGCCCGATTGGCCCGCAGGTTGGGTCTGATGCTGGTGCGACTGCGTCATACACCACATCCTAACCGAGCCGACGCACGCACGCGGGCGGCTTTCGGCCCTAAGTTGCCCCTTAGTTGCCCTGGTGCAGGTGCTCGTAGATCGTCGCGGCGAGCTTCGGACCCACGCCGTCGACCTCTTGAATCTCCTCCACGGAAGCCGCCTTGATCTTCTTCACGGACCCGAAGTGCTTCACCAGCTCCGTGCGCCGCGCGGGCCCGAGTCCGGGGATCGCGTCAAGCGCAGAGGCGCGCATCCGCTTGGAGCGCTGCTGACGGTGGTAGGTGATGGCGAAGCGGTGCGCCTCATCGCGGATCTGCTGGAGCAGGTACATACCCTCGGAGTTGCGCGGCAGGATCACCGGCTCGTCGTCGTCGGGCACCCAGACCTCTTCCAGCCGCTTCGCTAGCCCGATGAGCTGGACGTCGACGATACCGAGCTCGTCGAAGACAACCTGCGCGGCGTCGACCTGTGGCTTGCCGCCGTCGACAATGTAGAGCTGCGGTGGGTAGGCAAAGCGCTTGTTGTCCGTGGTCTCGACCTCGGCGGCCTCCTCGGCGAACATCAGCGCCGCGCTTTCTTCGTCAGGGTTGGCCAGCTTGTCCTCGTTGTAGCGCTTGAACCTGCGGCGGGTGACCTCGGCGATCGAGCCGACGTCGTTGGAGCGGCCGTCGCCGGCGGCTTCCTTGATGCGGTAGCGTCGATAATCTTGCTTCTTCGGCAGGCCATCCTCGAAGACGACAAGCGAGGCGACCACGTCGGTGCCCTGGATGTGCGAGATATCGGTGCACTCCATGCGCAACGGGGCTTCTTGCATCCCCAGCGCATCCTGGATGTCCTGCAGGGCCTGCGAGCGCGCGGTGAGGTCGCCGACACGCTTGAGCTTGTGCTGGTGCAGGGCCTCGACCGCGTTTTTGCGCACCGTTTCCATCAACGCGGCCTTGTCGCCACGCTGCGGCACGCGGATGTCCACCTGCGCGCCGCGCAGGCCCTCGAGCAGCTCTGTGACCTCGGCCAGCTCGTCCGGTATCTCGGCGACGAGGATCTCGCGGGGCACGGGCTGCGGGGTGCGTATCGACGCCCACGATTCCTGGTCTACCCCGCGCCGCTGGATCTTCTCTTCCTCGCGCTTGCGGTCTTCCTCCTGTTCCTGACGCTGCCGCTCAACGGCATCCGAGTAGTACTGCACCAGGAAATTCTGCATGAGCACGGGCAGCGCCGGGTCCTTGTCGCCCTCCTCGAGACGCTCGGTGGAGCCAGGTTCGTCGCCGGTCTTCTCCACCACCCAGCCACGCTGCGCGCGGATGCGCCCGCCGCGTACATTGAAGATTTGGACGGCGGCTTCGAGCTCGTCGGTATCAAAGGCGATGATGTCGGCGTCCGTATCCTGGCTCAGCACCACGGTCTGGCGCTCCATGACCTTGTTGACTGCGCCCAGGTCGTCGCGCAGTCGCGCCGCCTTCTCAAACTCGAGGTTTTCCGCGGCCTCTTCCATCTGGCGCGTCATCCCGCGCACGAGCGCGTCCGTGTTGCCGGACATGAAGCCGAGGAAGCCGGCGACGATCGCCGCGTACTCTTCCTCGTCTACGCGCCCGACGCAGGGTGCGGCGCACTTGTCGATGTAGCCGAGCAAGCATGGCCTGCCCAGCGACTCGTGACGGTTGTACACACCATTGCTGCAGGTGCGGATGGGAAAGACGCGCGTGAGCAGGTCGAGCGTTTCGCGCACGGCCCACGCATGTGAGTACGGGCCGAAGTAGCGCACTCCCTTGCGTTTCGGCCCACGGTAGAAGAAGGCGCGGGGGAAGCGCTCGCGCACGCTCACCGCGAGCATCGGGTACGTCTTGTCGTCCCGGTACATCACGTTGAACCAGGGGTCGAACTTTTTAATCCAGGTGTACTCGAGCTGGAGTGCTTCCACCTCGCTGGAGACCACCGTCCATTCCACGGATGCGCCGGTAAAGACCATCTGCCGGGTCCGCGGGTGTAGGTGCTCCGGGGGCTGGAAGTAGTTGTTCAGCCGCGAGCGCAGGTTCTTTGCCTTGCCCACGTACACGACGCGCCCGTTCGCGTCGCGGAATTTATACACGCCCGGGTCGGTGGGAATCGTGCCTGTCGCCGGGCGGTAGTCCTGCGGGTTTGCCAATCAGCTCGTCCCTTTCCGTTGTGCGCTGCTTATGCCGCGGTGTCCTCCGGCATGTACTTCGCCTCGAGGTCGCGGAACTTTGCGACGGTCTCAAGCGCGTGCTCCTTGTCCCCCGCCTGGATCGCCCACAGGGGCACGTACTCAAACTCTGGCAGCTCCAGGCGCGCCATGCGCGCGCCCTTGGGGAAGGACAGCCCGTAAATCACCAGCCAAGGGTAGAAGCGCGTGCCGATGATGTTGGCTACTTCCACCCCGTCCTCGTTGACGCGGACGCGCGGCCGAGTCAGGCAGATCCAGGACACGATCGAGATGACGATGCCGACGCCAACGAAGGCGAACTTATCGATCCCGGTAATGGCAACGCCGGTGAACTCCACGTCCACGACCGAGGCCATGAAGAAGTGCACCGCCATAACCAGCACGATCCACGCGACGGCCACACGGCGCAAGAAGCGCGACTTGACGGTGAGCTCCCAAGGCTTCGTCGAGGTCAGCGCGTGGGGGTCGAGGGCGTTGAGGTAGACGAGCTCCTCGTCGCTCAGCTTGCGCGTCTGCGTCGCATGCTGCGCGTCGTTTACCTCCCCCGTTGCCCCGGAACCGCCAGTGGACCCTGTCTCCCCTGTCACGCGAACGTCCTTTCCTTCCCGCGGCCCGCACGTCGAGCCTGCGCTACCGTCAACTACCTTGGGATCCTAGTCACGGGCGCGCAGCGCGCGCACCTTTCCCAGCTCTACCGCCGCGCCGAGCGCCGCGCGAACTGCGGCCTCGCCCTTGTCCTCCTTGGCGTCCTCACCACCGGAGCGCTCGTAGGCCTGGTCCTCATCTTCCACGGTGAGCACACCGTTGCCCACGGGCGTGCCCTCGTCGAGGGCGACGCGGGTCAGCCCGCTGGTCACCGAGTCGCAGACGACTTCGAAGTGCGGCGTCTTGCCGCGGATCACGCAGCCGAGCGCCACCACGGCGTCGTAGCGGCGGGCGCAGGCCTGCACCACCACGGGCAGTTCCATTGCGCCGTCCACCAAGTACTCGTCGGCCTTCGCGCCGAGCTCGCGCGCCGTGGCCAGCGCTCGCTCGCGCAGGGTATCGACGATCCGCGCATTCCAGCGCGTGGACACAATTGCCACCGTCAGGCCCTCAGCCTGCGGCGAATAGGGTTCCGGCTCACCAGAGGAGGCCATAAGTTTTCCACTCCATTCGAGTCGTCGCTTCTATAGACAGGCGTCTTTTGAGAATACGTGCAGTCAGCCCGCCGAAGGCGCACCGCCACCGGCAGTCGGCGTGTGCGCATCCAACCACTGCGCAACGCCCGGCAGGTCATGCCCCATCCGGTCGCGCTTGGTGCGCAGGTAGCCGATGTTGTCGTGCGAGGGCACGATCTCAATCCGGGTGCGGCCGGCAACCTGCGGGCCAAACCCGCTGAGCGCGTGCACCTTGTCCGGGTTGTTGGACAGCAGCTGCATGGATTCGATGCCCAGGTCGGCAAGGATTTGGCCGGCGACTGAGTACTCGCGGGCGTCGATAGGCAGCCCCTGCTCTAAGTTTGCATCCACCGTGTCAAGGCCCTGGTCCTGCAGCGCGTAGGCCTGCAGCTTGGCCAGCAGGCCGATCCCACGGCCTTCGTGGCCACGGACGTAGACCACCACGCCGCGGCCGGATTCGTGGATGCGGCGCATGGACTCGTGCAGCTGCGGGCCGCAGTCGCAGCGGGCCGAGGCGAAGGCGTCGCCGGTCAGGCACTCGGAGTGTACGCGCACGAGCACGTCGTCGGCACTAGCGAGCTGCGCTGGATCACCAGCGATGAGCGCGACGTGTTCGGTGCCGTCGATGTCGTTGCGGTAGCCCACGGCGTGGAACTCGCCGAACTCGGTGGGCAGGCGCGTCTCGGTGACGCGAGAGACGAAGCGTTCGTGGCGGCGTCGATACGCAATGAGCTGGTCAATCGAGATCATCACCAGGCCGTGGGTGTCGGCGAATTCGCGCAGCTCGTCGAAGCGGGCCATATCCGTCGGGTCCTGCTCGGAGACGATCTCGCACAGCGCGCCCGCCGGACGCAGCCCCGCCATCCGGGCGAGATCCACGCTGGCCTCGGTGTGCCCGTCGCGGGCGAGCACGCCGCCGGGCCGGGCGCGCAGCGGCACCACGTGTCCCGGGCGGGTGAAGTCGTTCACGGTGGTCTCGGCGCTGGCGAGTCGGCGCAGCGTCTCGGCGCGCGAGGTCGCGGAAATGCCGGTCGTGCCGGTCGCCGCGTCCACGGTCACGGTGTAGGCGGTGCCGCGGGCGTCCTGGTTGCGCGCCACCATCGGCGGCAGATCGAGCCGATCGGCGTCCTCGTTCTCCAGGGCGACGCAGATGTAGCCGGAGGTGTAGCGCACCATGAAGGCCACGAGCTCGGGCGTGGCGGCTTCAGCGGCGAAGATGAGGTCGCCCTCGTTTTCCCGATCCTCATTATCCACCACAACCACCGCTTCACTGCGGGCAATGGCGGCGATGGCATCCTCGACAGCATCCAAGCGGGAACCGTTACTCATAGTGGTTTACCTTAGCCCGCACCATATTTTCCACGTACTTGGCTACCTGGTCGACCTCCAGGTTCACCGGATCACCAACGCGCAGCTCGCCCGCGGTGGTTTCTGCCAGCGTGGTCGGGATCAGCGAAACCTCGAAGAAGTCGTCCCCCACCGCAGACACGGTCAACGAGGTGCCGTTGACCGCGATCGAGCCCTTCTCCGCCACGTAGCGGCGCAGGCCCTCCGGCAAGCTGAAGCGCAGCACGTCCCAGCGCGGCCCCGGCGTGCGCGACAGCAGCTCGGCCACGCCATCCACGTGGCCCTGCACAATATGCCCACCTAACCGATCGCCCACTTTCAGCGCCCGCTCAAGGTTCACCCGCGTCCCTTCCTGGTTCGCCAGCCCGAGCCGGGTGCGCCGCATCGTCTCGGGCATCACGTCAGCCCAGAAGCGCTCGGGGCGCGGCTGCCCCGCGTCGACCGTCTCCGGCAGCCCGGTCACAGTCAGGCACACACCGTCGACGGCAATGGAGTCGCCGTTGCGCGCATCCTCGGTCACCTTCGGCGCGCGGATGCACACGCGCGCATCCGTCTCGCCCAGTTCCACGGCCTCGATCGTGCCGACTTCTTCAATCAGTCCGGTAAACACTGCGTATCCTGCCTACTTCTCCTGCTCAAGTAAATCTTTTCGTGCCATCTCGATGAGCACATCTTCACCCAGCTGTGTCACACGCTCGATGCGGAAGCGCTGCGCCTGGCTCATCGTCGTGGCCAGCGGCCCACCGAGCACCCCGCGCCCAGCGCCGAGCAGCGCCGGGGCAACATACGCCTGGATGCGGTCGACGAGCCCCGCCGCCACGAAGCTGTGCGCAAGAGACGCGCCGCCTTCAACGAGCGCGTCGCGCGCCCCGCGCTCCCACAGCGCCGCCAGCGCGGTTGCCGGATCCGGGTACTGCGTAAAGCCGAGGCGCGCGAGGTTGCCCGCGACCTTGCGGCTGCCCACCACCACGCGCTCCGGCTGGGTGGGGTACAGTTCGCCGTCCGGGCGTCGCGCGGTGAGCTGCGGGTCGTCCGCGAGTGCGGTGCCGGTACCCACGATGATCGCGTCGCGCCGCGCCCGATCAAGGTGTACGTGCGCACGCGCCGCCTCGCCAGTAATCCACTTGCTCGTCCCATCGGCCGCAGCGGTAAACCCATCGAGGGTCGCCGCATACTTCCAGGTCACTGCGGGCCGCTGCATGCTTATCGACGCCCACCACGCCCCCAGCGCCACCACCTCCCGCGCCTCGTACACCACCTGCACCCCAGCACGCCGAAGCACTTCCGCACCCCCAGCAGCCTCTGGGTTCGGATCTTTGGTGAGGTAGATGACCTGCGCTACGCCCGCCTGTATGAGCGCGTACGTGCACGGACCCGTGCGCCCCGTGTGCGCGCAGGGCTCGAGGGTCACAATCGCGGTCGCGCCCTGCGCCCGATCGCCGGCAGCAGACAACGCGTTGACCTCGGCGTGCGCGCCACCGGCGGGCGAGGTCGCGCCTACGGCGATGAGGTGCCCCGCGGCGTCGATAATCGCGCAGCCAACCGGCGGATTCGGCGAGGTCGTGCCCCGCACGCTCTCACCTGCGGAAACCGCCGCGGCAATGCCCGCCTCTACCGCGGCTGGATGCGGCCGTACGTTACTCAGTTGGCACCGCCGCGCGCCTCTTGGGCGAGCTCGCGCAGACGCTCAACCGCCTCGGCCGGGTTGTCCGCACCGAAGACCGCGGAGCCCGCCACGAAGGCGTCGACGCCGGCCTCCGCCGCCTGCGCGATCGTCGCGTTCGCGATGCCGCCGTCGATACCAATGATCGTGTCGAGCCCCTCGGCTTTGATGTGGTCACGCAGCGCCATGACCTTGCCAAGCACCTCCGGCATGAACTTCTGCCCACCGAAGCCGGGCTCCACGCTCATCACCATGACCTGGTCAAACTCGCCCACCGAGTCCAGGTAGGGCTCGATCGGAGTGCCCGGCTTGACCGCAAAGCCCGACTGGACGCCGAGCTCGCGGCACTGCCGCCCCGCCGCCACGTGGTCTCTGGTTGCCTCCACGTGGAAGATCATGCGGTCCCCGCCTGCCTGAACGTAGGTGGGAAACCAGCGCTCCGGGTCTTCGATCATCAGGTGCATGTCCAGAAACTGGTCCGTGACACCGTCGACGGCCTTAGTCACGTCGGGGCCGAAGGAGAGGTTAGGCACGAAGTGACCATCCATGATGTCCACGTGGATCAAGTCCGCGTTGGGCACTTTGCGCACGTCGTTGCCCAGGTTTGCGTAGTCTGCGGCGAGAATTGATGGGGCGATGTAGATCATGGTGCTAAGCCTACTTCTTCCGCAGCACCGCGAAGAACATTGCGTCGGTGCCGTGGCGGTGCGGCCACATCTGCACGCTGCGCGCCTCGCCGGTTTCGGTCATGCCGCAGGCGTACGGGCTCGCATCGAGCTCTTCGACCTCGCCGCGCCCAAGCGCGTCGTCGACCACTCCGCGTGTCTCGCGCACATCGGGCGAGCAGGTCGAGTAGATCACGACACCGCCGGGACGGGTAAGTGAGATCGCGGAGGCCAGCAGCGCCTTCTGCAGCGGAACCAGCTCGTCGATGTCGCTTTCCTGCTTGGTCCAGCGGGCTTCCGGGCGGCGTCGCAAAGCACCGAGCCCCGAGCACGGGGCATCGACCAGCACGCGGTCGTAGCCGGGATTCAGGCCAGGGTCGCGACCGTCCACCGTGTGGACGTTGACCGGCAGGCCCTTCACCGCCTTGCGCACCAGGTCCGCGCGGTGTTTGCTGGGCTCGACCGCATCGACGGTGGCGCCGTCGATACGCGCGAGTGCGCCGATGAGCGCAGCCTTGCCGCCGGGACCAGCACAGAGGTCAAGCCAACGGCCTTGATCGTCGTCGACCGACACCTCGGCGACGGCGCGCGCGATGAGCTGCGAACCCTCGTCCTGCACCGCGGCGAGCCCCTCGCGCACCGGCGCAAGCTCACCCGGGTCCCCCTCATCGAGGTAGACGGCGTAGGGCGAGTAACGTCCCTGCTCGCCGCCGACGGCCAGGGCGAGCTCCTCCGCGCTGAGCTCTCCGGGGCGCGCAACCAGGTGCACACCGGGGCGAGCCGAATCAGCCTCGAGCGCGGCACCCAGCTCGTCGGCCTGGGCACCCAGCGCGGTGCGGAAAGAGCGCGCGATCCACGCCGGGTGCGCGTGCTCGAAGGCGAGCGCGTCGAGTGCGTCCGAGGGCATGAGCCGGTCGAACCACTGCTGGCGCGTCGAGCGCCCAATGGTGCGCAAGATGCCGTTGGCAAAGCCCTTCGCCTTGCCCTGGCCCGCGGCCTCCACGAGGCGCACGGTAGTATCCACCGCGGCGTGCGGCGAGACGCGCGTGTACAGCAGCTGGTATGTGCCAAGGCGCAGGGCGGCGAGCACCCACGGGTCGATCTTATCCAACTCGCGGGAGGAATTCGCCGCGATCACCGCATCGAGCACGCCCTGGGTGCGCAGCGCGCCATAGGTCAGCTCGGTGGCAAAGGCCGCGTCGCGGCCGGTGATGCGCCGCTCGCGCAAAAGACCAGGCAGCACCAGGTTCGCGTAGGCCCCGTCCGTTGCCACGCGGTGCAGCACCTCCAGCGCCGCCTCGCGGGCCGGGTCGTTGATCGCTACTTGCCGCTGCTGCTTCGGTGCGCGCCTACGCGCCGCCGGCGCGGTCTTCTTCGGCTCACGCCTACCCGCGGCACGGGAACGAAATCCGCCACTCACTCAAACACCACTCCTTGCGCTACCACGTCCTGCTGCAAGCCGCGGCCCCAGTCCGCCGCAGCCATCATCTTCTTCCCTGGCGGCTGCACCGTGGTCAGGATCACGTCCTGGGTCCCGGTACCCACGCGCACCTCGTTCTTCTCGACGCTCACGTGCCCGGGTTCGAGCGAGTCCGTCTCGCCGACCTTGACCGGCCCCACCTTGACGCGCTGGCCGTCCCAGGTCGTCCACGCGCCCGGGCCGGGGGTGTGGGAGCGCACCGCGCGGTCGATCTGCTCTGCCGCCGCGTGCCAGTCAATGCGCGCGTTGTCGGTGGTGAGCTTCGGTGCGTAGCTCGCCTCGCCCTCCTGCGGGGTTGGGGCAAGCGTGCCGTTTTCCAGCCCCGTCATCGTCTCAACCAGCAGGTCCGCGCCCGCGTAAGCAAGGCGTGTCAGCAGTGAGTCCGCAGTGTCATCGGCCGCGATGTCCTCGGTGAGCGTGGCGAGCACCACGCCGGTATCCAGGCCCTCGTCGATCCGGAAGGTCGTCGCGCCGGTTGTCGCATCCCCCTCCCGGATCGCTGCCTGCACGGGGGCCGCGCCGCGCCACCTAGGCAGCAGCGAAAAGTGCAGGTTGACCCACCCGTGCGGGGCGATGCCCAGCATGTCCTTGGGGATCAAGTTGCCGTAGGCCACAACTGGGATCGCCTCCGGGGCGAGCTCTGCCAGCCGCGCGCGCACCTCGTCGTTCTCGCGCAGCGACTCAGGTGTGAGCACCTCGATGCCGTGCTCTTGCGCTAGCGCCTTTACCGGCGAGGGGTGCAGCGTCCTGCCCCGCCCACGACGGGCGTCGGGCCGGGTAAGCACCGCGACCACCTCGTGCTCGGAATCAATGAGCCGCTGCAGCGCCACTACCGCGGGCTCCGGGGTGCCGGCGAATACAACTCGCATCTAGTTCTCCTTCCACCATTCGGAAGCGTGAATCGCGGCCATTGCCGCTTTCCGCTCCTCGCGTTCCATCCGCTGCATAAACATGACTCCGTCCAGGTGATCCGTCTCATGCTGGATACACCGCGCAAGCAGCCCCGAGGCAGCGATTGTCACGGGCCGGCCCTGGACGTCATTCCCGGTTGCCAGCACATTCGCCGCGCGCGTGATCGTGCCCTGCACACCCGGGACAGACAGGCAACCCTCGACGCCAGTCTGCGTCTCTTCGCCCACCTGGTGCCACACCGGGTTGACCAGGTGGCCGCGCATGCCGTTGCAGTCGAAAACAAACAACCGGATGCCCAGGCCACCCTGGTTGGCCGCAAGCCCCACCCCGCCGGAGGCATCCATAATGTCCAGCATCTCCGCGGCGGCGTTTCGCAGCCCGTCGCCGAACTCCGCGACAGGGCGCGCAGCCGTCTTGAGAATGGGATCGCCGAAAAGGCGCAAACTCAGCGCAGTCATGTCTGCCAAGTGTACTGACCCACCCCTCCAGCACACTGCAAGGACTACCCCACGTCAATCGGGTTGACCTGGATGCGCAACGGCAGCGTCTGCTTGCGCGCAGCCCGGTGCACCGCGCCCGCTCGCAACGCCCGGCCGAGCTCGGTGCGTCCGCGCAGCGGGGATCGCACGAGCATCCGCTGCGCCTCGCCGTAACGGGGCACGTCCCACTCGCCCGGCAGTGTCACCCCGGCGGGCAGGTCGACAGGGCCCAGCACCTCCGCGTGCTCGGGCAGCTCCACGTGCGCGAAGAAGTCCTCGAGCGCGTGCCGTGGCGCATCCACGACGGCAATGTGCACCGCAGGTGGAAAGCGCGCGTCCCTGCGGTGCGCCAGCTCTAACGCCGCATGGCCCGCCGCGTCCCAGCGGATGAGGTGCTGCACGACCGGCAGCGAAGGATCTGCCACGACCACGACCTCGCCGCCCGCGCTGTGCGGTTGCACGAGCGTGGCCGCCTGCAGCCACTTGGCAAAGGTGTCCTCAGTTGCGCGTAAGTCCGGGCGGTGCAGGAGTGCCCAGACATCCAACAGGATCGCCGCGCCGTAGCCTCCTTCCGCGTGCGGCTCCGCCCCAGGCGTCGCGACGATAATCGCGGGCTCACCAGGCACCGCGTCGAGCACCTTGTCACCCCAAGAGGTGCGCACCCGGAACTGCGCGAACGCCCGGCCGAGCTCCTCTGCTGTCCGCTCGGTGCCCAGCACCGTGGCGCGCACCCGCCGCGAGCCGCACGCAGGGCACACGTGCGCGGGGTCCATCCGCCCGCACCATCTGCAGGTCGGGGCCGCCGCCTCTTCGCCCGAGGGCAGACCGAGCGGCCCGTTGCACCACCTGCAGCGGGCAGGCGTCCGGCACTGCCCGCACGCCAAAGACTGGATATAGCCCGTGCGCGGCACCTGAAAGAGCACAGGTGTCCCGCGCTTGAGCGCGCGCCGGGCGGCCATGAAAGCCTCGGAGGGAAGGCGCGCGTGCCGCGCCCGCGGGTCCCTCTCGAGCGCGATATCGGAATCGCCCGCGGCGTGGATGTACGGACTGAGCTGGCGCAGCACCGGGCGCGGCGCAACCAGTTCGTGCATCCAGCCGGACTCGACGAACAGCTGCGCCTCCGCCGTGCGGGCCCATCCACCAAGTACGAGCGGGACTCGTTCCATCGCGGAGCGGGTGGTGAGCACCTCGCGCGCGTGCACGTATGGCGCGCGGGGATCCACCAGGTTCGCATCGCCGTCGTGCATGAGCACCATCAGCCGCAAGTCGCGTACCGGCGCGAACGCCGCCGAGCGCGTGCCCACCACGATGCGGCCCTGCCCGTGCAAAATCGACAGGTAGCGCGAATACCGGGCCTGCGGGCCCTGGCTCGCCGTCAAGGTGGTCACCTGCTTCGCGCTGACCAGCTCACGAAAGGCTCGCTCGCAATTATCGACGTCACGCTGATCCGGCACCACAATCAACACCCCTCCCCCGTCACGCGCAAGCTTGACGCCCAGGGCCGCGAGCGCGCCCGCCCAATCGTCGCCGGGAGCCACCTGCCAGGCGGCGCGCGCCATCTTGCCTTCCAGTACCGCGTCGACGAAGCTCTCGCCGAATTCGTAACTGCTCCAGGCAGACAGGTCGGGCTCCGCCACCTCGCCGAGCTGCGCCCACGGCGTCGAGGTGTCCGTCTCCTCGGCCTTGGCGTGGCGCGCCGGGATGGCGGCGCGGTAGATGTCTGAGCGGACGCCGGCGTACCGCTGCGCTAAGGCGTCGATAAGCGAGCGAAGCTGCTCTGGAGCGACCTGCTCGGGCGAGATCACCCGCTCGATGAAGCGGAGGCTGCCCTCGTGCGTGGAGGCGGCGGTGCGCTCCAGGACGATTGCGTCCACCAGGCGGCCGGCGAAGCGGATTCGCACCCGCACTCCCGGTTGCGCCGCGTCGGATTCCCCTTCGGTGACCAGGTAGTCGAAAGGGCGATCGAGCTGCGGCAAGCCAAGCAGCGGCAGTACCCGAGCGACGGGAAAGCGAGCGGCAGGCTGGGACATGGTGCCAGATTCTAGCGCAGCGCTGCTCCTCGGCTTGCCCCGCCGGTTGTGGCTACTGGGTCGCGGCCTTGAGCTCCTCGACCTTGTTGAGCTGCTCCCACGGCAGCTCCACGTCGGTGCGGCCGAAGTGGCCGTAGGCGGCTGTCTGCCCGTAGATGGGGCGAAGCAGGTCGAGGTCACGGATGATTGCGGCCGGACGCAGGTCAAAGACCTTGTCCACCGCCTGCTGGATCGACGCGTCGGTGTGCCCCTCGGCTGCCGTGCCGAAGGTCTCCACGTAGAGGCCCACCGGGTTTGCGCGGCCGATCGCGTAGGCAACCTGCACCTCAACACGCTCAGCAAGACCCGCGGCGACGATATTCTTGGCCACCCAGCGCATGGCGTACGCAGCGGAGCGATCCACCTTTGAGGGGTCCTTGCCGGAGAACGCACCGCCGCCGTGGCGCGCCATGCCACCGTAGGTATCGACGATGATTTTGCGACCGGTCAGCCCCGCATCCCCCATCGGGCCGCCGAGCACGAACGAACCGGAGGGGTTGACCAGCAGCTTGGTGTCGTCGGTGTAGAAGCGCTCGAGGCCCGCGTCCTTGATCACCCACTCAAGCACCTGCGTGCGCAGCGCCTCCCGCAGTGCCTCGCCGTGGAAGTCAGGGTCGTGCTGAGTGGAAATGACCACGGTGTCGAGGGCAACCGGGCGGTCGCCGTCGTACGCGAAGGTCACCTGGGTCTTGCCGTCCGGGCGCAAGCCCACGACCGTGCCCATCTTGCGCACCTCCGTCAGGCGGCGGGCCAGGCGGTGCGCGGTGGCGATCGGCAGCGGCATGTACTCCGGGGGCTCGTTCGTGGCGTAGCCGAACATCAGTCCCTGGTCGCCCGCACCAGCCTGGTCATTTTCCTCCGCCGAGGCGTGCTCGCGGACCTCCTGCGAAGTGGTGACACCGTCGGCGATCTCCGCCGACTGGTCCCCGATCGCAATGTTGACGCCGCACGTACGACCGTCGAAGCCCACCTCGGAAGAAGTAAAACCAATGCCCACAAGCTTGTCGCGGACAATCTTGGCGATGTTGGAGTACGCACTCGTCTTGACCTCACCGACCACGTGCACCTGACCGGTAGTCACGAGCGTCTCGACGGCAACGCGGGAAGCCGGATCCTGCTGAAGCATATCGTCCAAAATGGCGTCCGAGATCGCGTCACAGATCTTGTCCGGGTGGCCTTCCGTAACAGACTCACTAGTGAACAAGCGGTAGTAGGGATCAGTAGACAAAACGGTCTCCTCTTTCGATGCAGCAATAACGTGTATTACGCACCCGCGCCAACTGGGAACCACCAGACAACAACGCTGGTCTCACACGGAATCACGGGCAGGCACCGGGGTGCTGCGCGCACGCGTTGCGGCGGGAACTTCAACAACAATAGACCAAGCGGTCTAAATGCGCAATGTTGGCGAGCGGAACGCTTCGCCCTGCACCGAATCCATGCCCCTACCTGGCTTTTCGTGACGCTGGTTGCGATAGCGAAGCGACTGACCTCCATACAGCGAGTTGCCAGACTAATTCCGCAGGGGCGGAAGTTCTTGCCAGCCGACGCGGCGCTGTCCCAGATACCTCGCCGCCCCCCTTCTTGCCCAGCAAACTGCCAGACTAATTCCGCACAGGCGGAAAACCGGGGCGGACTGTTAGCGGCACCTCACCCCCTCACACCCAGCGGACTCCCAGACTAATTCCGCAGGGGCGGAAGTTTGGCCGGACAGATGCTCGCCGAAGCTCAGTCGCAACGGGCATCTCGCCCCCCTGCCTCCCGTCCAGCTGACTCCCAGACTAATTCCGCACAGGCGGAAAACAAGGCCCTACGTTCGAGCCATATAAACACACTGCAAACTCCGGCAGAAACGTGCGCTCACCAGCCATGTTCGAAATGCTAAGCGGCCATGTTAGGAGCGTTTGTTAGCGTGCAGACATTCGACCAACACACCACCACAACACGCCAACACACGCCAAGGGAGCCCACGCCAATGTCCGACACCAAAGCACCACCGAAGACCCCGACCCAGGTCCGAGAAGAAATCATCGGACACTACACCTCCTTGAGCCAACACCACGCCCAAGTACTTACCGCCATTAGCCAACTGTGCGAGCGTGACATCCAAAGCGAATACGCCTGCAAAAGCATCCCCGTCTGGCTCATCCGCTACTGCAGAATGAAAAAATCACGCGCCTACGAATACACCGCAGTCGCGGTCAAACTCCGACGCTTCGCCTACCTCTGCGAAGCCTTCCACCAAGGCAAAATCGACTACTCCACTGTCCGACTCCTGCTCAAACACATCCATAAAGAAAACGAACAACGCCTCGTGGATCTTGCCATCGAACTGGGCTACCACGGCCTCGAAGAAGCACTCGCCGGCCAAAAAGACACCGAAATCAACCCCACGCCACCAGCCAAAGGCCTCCACCTGCGCGAAGACGGCTCGCTCACCCGCGGCTGGTTCACCATGAGCGCGGTCGACGGCGCACAATTCAAGGCCGCACTCGGGCCTGACCCCCGGAAAGTAGACACGTC
>NZ_KV817994.1:0-1049 GCF_001814825.1 Corynebacterium sp. HMSC071B10
CGCCGAGCCGCACGCGAGCAGCCCCATCGCGTACATGCCCCACGCCGCCATGTTCTGGTGCCGCGGTGGCTCATTGCGCACGCCGACCGTGAACACAACGAGGAGGCCCGCCGCGATGAGCGCAAACACGAGCTGGGCTACATGAAATCCATGTAACCCAGTCAAACTCGACGCAATCGAGGTTCCCATTAAAGCGCCGGCCCAAGCGGGACCGAACTTTGGCAACGTCATAGGACTAACGCTAGGCCTGCCACCGCGTCTCATCCACTTTGGGTCGGGGCTTTGTGGTTTTTAGAACGCGAATGGCCTGAAGCGCGCCAAGGGAGGCAGCCGGCACTAGAGCGTCACGTTGGCCAGCACCGTGCCGGTGGGTTGCGCCGCGCCGACGGCGACTTCCTCGGTTACCAGGACTGAAGCAGTTCCACCGGGCAGCGGCATCCACACGTCGTCGTGGGGTTCTTGGCCGATGACTCCAGCCGATTCCATGGCGCCGTCATCCATGACTGCCCACACTTGTGCCCCCATGCCGTCGTCGAGAGCTGGCTGGCCGTTGACCATGGCGCCGCCCTTGCCCATGTCAGAGCTGATCGCGATGTCGAGGCTCGCGCCCATCGCGTCGGCCTGACCTTGACGCGCGTCGTCGGCCTCCATAATTGCGTGCATTTCGTCGACGCCTTGGGCTGCCACGGATTCGCGTGACTCGTCGACAGTGAATTGGGTGACCGCGAACCCGCCACCGGCGATGAGCACAACGGCGGCTGCTGCGGCGGTTGTGAGACGTCGCCAGGACCGGTTCTTCCGCGCGGTGTCGAAGTCTGTGACCTGGTCGGTAGCGTCGATACGCTCCATGATTGAGCGTTTGAGCTCCGGTGGCGGAGTGACCGGCGTGGCTGCGGAATTGAAGAGGTCCTCGATATCTTTATCCATCACAGGCCTCCTTTCAACGACACGGCCTTGCGAAGCTTTTGCAACCCGTCGCGTACCCGGGTTTTGGCTGTTCCGAGAGCGACGCCAGTGGCATCGGCGATTTCTTGGTGGGTGAGTTCCCC
>NZ_KV817995.1:0-213 GCF_001814825.1 Corynebacterium sp. HMSC071B10
GAGCGGGTGATGTAGGCAAGTGTGTCCAACCTATGCCCGTTGACACGGGCGCCTTCTTGGGCGCGGGCCTGGTACTTGGTGTGCGAGGTTTTCCCGCACAGCACACTCGCGGTGTCGCGGAGTTGCTTCGCGCGGTCTTGCTGGATGCCGTGTGCCTGTAATTGGGCAAGCTCAAGTCCGGCCGCTGCGTGAACGAAGTCGTATCCGCAGCGG
>NZ_KV817996.1:0-280 GCF_001814825.1 Corynebacterium sp. HMSC071B10
ACTATCGAGTTCTCAAACAACACACGCACATTCACACACCACCAAGCAAACACACTCAGCGGCTGTAAAAAGCGACTTTGTCGACACTACACACACCACAACCACAAAGTCAAAACCCTGCAAACTGTGAAGCATATTTTCTTGTGTCGGCCAGCGATCGTTTTCCTGACCGCCATCTCACCAGCAACTCACTTTGGAGTCTGTCCGGCGGGGCGTTGTCGGTCTCGCTGACTCACATAAAGTTACACACACCCACACACCAACACAAATCCCCAGCACA
>NZ_KV817997.1:0-44792 GCF_001814825.1 Corynebacterium sp. HMSC071B10
TCGTGGCGCATCCACCGCATGATCGGGCCCCCCAAAAATTCGAGGTTGTTCGACAACCAGAGTTCGTCAATTGGGCAGGGCACCGGCTAAATAGCGCAGCCCCAAGAAAAAAGAGGACCCCGCCGTCCGCGTGAAGCGGCACTGGCGGGGCCCATCCCATCCCTAACCCATTTCACCCCAGTGGGGCGAAAGGAGACCACTCATTTCCAAGCCCCTATTACTTGGAATGAGCGAGTGAAAGCCTAACACACGTTGTACGAAAGTGTTTAGCTGCGCCCCTTCGAGTCCGCGAGGCAAACCAGCGCAAGCGCGATACCTGCGCCGATACCGGCCCAGAGCGCGGCGGTGGCCCCGCCGTTACCGGCTGCGGACAAGCTCGCGGTGGCCCAGTGCATCGGCGTAGCGCCCGCGGCGTACTCCCACGCCTTGCCCACCGGCGCGGTGGAGGCGGTGCGCCACAGCCACCCAACCAGGCCCACCTGCGCTACCGCGAGTACGCCCGCGATCGGCAGGCCGATCTTCGGGCCGAGGGCGCTGCCGAGGACGTCGGCAAGCCCGGCGCTGGCAGCCACGCCAGCCACCAGTGCGAGCCCCAGCAGCCCGTAGGTGGACGCGGTCAGCCCGGTCCCCAGCACCGCGATGAGCGCTCCACCTGCGGCGACGACGAAGAGCCCGCCAAGGCCCAGGATCCACCAGCGGCGGCTGGGACTCAGGCGCGCAGCCGCGCCCGTTGCAGTGCCGCCGAGCATCAGCAGCGCCGCGATCAGCATGGCTGCGACCGGGGCGAGCGTGGAGCGCTCCTGCACCTGCTCTCCTGCCTGCTGCGCCGTCCCGGTATTGGTCGCGGCCGGGAGCGCCTTGCGGACGGCGGCGATCTGGTCGGAGGTCTTGTTGGCCATGTCGTCGATCTTGGCCGCGCCCTCCTGGAGCTGCGTGACCCCGCCGGTCGCGCCGGAGGCCTGCTCGTTGAGGGTGGTCAGGCCGTTGGCCAGCTCGGCTGCGCCGTTGGTGGCCGAGTAGATGCCGTCGTGGTAGGCGTAGCCGGGCACCGCGAGCTGGTTGGCCACGTCGCGCGAGCCCTTGCGCAGCTCCTCGAGCTGGCCGAGCATCTCCGGCGGCAGCTGCGCGGTCTCCGCCTGGCCGCGCAGCCCTTGCAGCGCCTCGCGGGCCTCTTTCACGTCGGGGTCTTTCGAGTCCTTGGTGGATTCCAGGGTGCGGTCGATGGTGGAGACGACCTGGCCGCGGACCGCGTCGAAGCCGGTGACCTGGTCAGCCACGCTGCCGATCGCGTCGGCGACCTGGGTCGCGCCGTTGGCCAGCTGGCCGGTGCCCGCCTGCAGCTCGACCATCCCGTTGGACAGTTCCTGCGAGCCGGCCTGGGCGGCGGCGATGGCGTTGATGAGTTCCTGTGAGGCGGAGTCGAGGTCGGAGACGCCGTCGACAAGCTGCCCGGTGCCCTGGGTGAGAAAGCCCGCCTGCGCGCCGGCCTCACCCGCAGCCTTGCGCGCTTGGACTAACCCGTCGGGGCCGGGCGCGACGGCGGGCGCGCCCGTGGCGTCCTCGCCGGTGCGGGTCCAGGTACTCGCGGGGGCAAGGGGCAAGAAAACGCCACAAATGAGTACGAGGGCGGCACAGCACAGTCGGGTCAATCGCCAATTCATGCAACACAATGTAACTGAAGTAACTGGTGTGACTGTTGTAGGCGCACCGCAAGCCCAGGGGCTTTACGCCACGTTGCAGGTTGATCAAAAAGCCCTGGTACCGTTTTACCTGTTGCTGTCTTGTGGGGCTATACCGCATGCGCGCACCAAGTGCGGGCAGCGGCGCGCCGACACGCGCCGGATTGTGGCGGCCTTTCACGGCAGGTGCGTTACTGATTACTTGGCTACCTACATATTTGGAGAGGGTTTACCATGACACTCCCTGTCGTGCTCGCACTCGTTGCGGCGACAGTGATCTTGTCGCCCATTCTCGTGCGAGTCATGGACCGCAAAGCAGGTCTGCCGATCGCGCTCATCCTCGCCGCTGCCGCCGTCATCCTGGGCAAGGAATTCCCAGGTATTGCCGGCGGCACTCCCTTGGAATGGGAGGTGACCTGGGCACGCGACATTCTTGGAGAAGGCAGCGCAGTCGCATTCGCGCTGCGCGCCGACGGGCTGAGCATCTTCTTCGCGCTGCTCGCCCTGGTCATCGGCGCGGTGGTGATGACGTACTCGGCGGCCTACCTGCCTGAGAAGCAGGGCAACACGAGTTTCTACACCATCATGACGGCGTTTACGCTGTCGGTGCTGCTGCTCGTGCTGGCGAACGATACGGTCCTGTTGTTCATCGGCTGGGAGCTGGTCTCCATCGCCTCCTTCCTGCTCATCGCGCGTTCCGGCTCGGGCGGTGAGGCGGGGTCCTACCGCACGCTCATCCTTACGTTCTTTGGTGGGTTGACGCTGTTGGCGGCGTTGGCGGTGGCGTCGATAAGCGCAGGCTCCACGCGCTTGACCGACGTGCTGGCGGCCGACATCTGGCAGGATAGCCCCAGCCTGACCACCACCGTTGCGATCCTGGTGGCGATCTCCGGCTTTACCAAGGCCGCGCAGTTCCCCTTCCACTTCTGGCTGCCCGAGGCGATGGCCGCGGCGACCCCAGTCTCCGCCTTCCTGCACGCCGCCGCCGTGGTGAAGGCCGGTGTGTACCTTCTGCTGCGCTTCTCCGCGGTCTTTGCCGACGTCGCGGCGTGGAACTGGCTGCTCGTCGTCGTGGGCCTGGGCACGGCGATTATGAGTGCGCTGTTCGCCATCACCAAGACGGACCTGAAGCACCTGACCGCCTACTCCACGGTCTCCCACCTGGGCTGGATCGTGGCCGCCATCGGCATCGGCACCCCGCTCGCGCTGGCTGCGGCGCTGACGCACACGCTTGCGCACGCGCTGTTTAAGTCCTCGCTGTTCATGCTGATCGGCGTGGTGGATCACGAGGCTGGCTCGCGCGATATTCGCCGCCTGGGCAAGCTGTGGGACAAGATGCCCTATACCTTTGCTTCTACCGTGATCGCGGCGGCGTCCATGGCGGCGATCCCGCCACTGT
Source organism: Corynebacterium sp. HMSC071B10 (assembly GCF_001814825.1). Lineage (NCBI taxonomy): Bacteria > Bacillati > Actinomycetota > Actinomycetes > Mycobacteriales > Corynebacteriaceae > Corynebacterium > Corynebacterium sp. HMSC071B10. The sequence continues at coordinate 3,079 of NZ_KV817997.1, forward strand.
TCGGCTTCGTCTCTAAGGAGTCCATCCTGGGCGCCTTCGCGGAGACGCAGTACAGCACGGTACTGCTGCTCGTCGCAGGTTTCGCGGCGCTTTTGACCTTCCTCTACTCCGCCAAGATCGTCTTCGGCGCGTTTGTCGACGGCCCGAAGGACATGAGCGACGTCCACGAAGCCCCCGTCAGCCTCTGGCTGCCGGCCGCGCTTCCGGGTCTCATGTCGCTGGTCGTGCCCTTCCTGCTCAGCTGGGTCGACGGCCCGCTCGACGCCGCGGTGCACACGATCACCGGCGACGATTCCTACCACTCGCACCTCGCGCTGTGGCACGGCGTCAACGCCCCGCTCATCGTCTCGTTGAGCGTGCTGGTACTCGGCATCGTCATCGTCACGATGGCGCGCCGCAACCTCTTTGCGTCCGTAGAGAACAAGCAGCTGCTGCCTACCAACGGCAACGACCTGCTCGCGGGCATGGTCAGCGGCCTGGGTGCCGCGGGCAAGGGGATGGGCCAGATGGCCAACTCGTTTAACCCCTCCCGCCACCTCCTGCCGGTGCTCGTCCTGGTGGTCTTGCTTGGCCTGACCACGCTGCTGGGCACCGAAGGCGTCGACGGTATGCCGCTCGCGCCGCGCGCCGAGGGTATCGACGTCTGGTGGGACCTCATCCCGTTCGCCATCATCGCCGTCTCCGTGGTGGGCCTGGTGCTCACCCGCTCCCGCCTGGCCTCTGCAATCTTGCTGGGCACCGTGGGTGTGGGCATGACGCTGCAGATGCTCATGCTCGGCGCGCCGGATGTGGCTCTGACGCAGTTCCTGGTGGAGGCGCTCACCGTGATCGTGATCATGGTCGTGCTGCGCTACCAGCCGCGCATGTTCCCCAAGACCTCGACGCGCCGCAAGGTGCTCGCCGGCATCTTCGCGGTGCTGGCCGGTATCGTCACCTTCTTCGGTGTCTACGGCCTGCTGGGCCGCCGCGACCGCTCCGACCTGGCCCTGTGGTACCTCACCGAGGGCGCGGAAGTGACGAGCGCGGACAACATCGTCGCCGTGATCATCGTCGAGTTCCGTGGCTTTGATACCCTCGGCGAGCTCTCCGTGCTCGGCATGGCCGCCGTGGTTATCGCCGCGGTGACGCAGTCCATGCCGCGCCACATGTTCGAGGCAGGCACCCGCCCTCGCCCGTTCGGCCAGTCACAGTTCAACTCGCTGCCGCTGCGCAAGGGCGCGGCCCTGGTCGTCCCGGTCTTGGTCGTGCTTTCCGTGCTCATCTTCTTCCGCGGCCACACCGCACCGGGCGGCGGCTTCGTCGCGGCCCTGGTGCTGTCCACCGCCTTCGGCCTGAACTACCTCTCCCGCGGCGCGGATACCGAGGTGGTCAAGCCGTTCACGCCGATCGCGCTGACGGGCTGGGGCATCATCATCGCGATCGGCTCGGGCTTCCTCGGCTTTGTGGAGGGCGGCTTCCTCTACGCCATCCACGGCGAAATCGCCGGCGAGCACATGACGACCTCGCTGATCTTCGACTTCGGCATCTACCTCGCCGTGCTCGGCATGGTTACCCAGGCCATCAACGCGCTCGGCGGCTACCTCCGCCCGGGCACGGAGTTGGACAACCTGGACTACACCCGCAGCGAGCCGGAGAACCCACTGCCGAACGTGCCCGCCCCGGAGGAGCCGGAGGACGCGGTGGACGCACACCCGGCACCGCTCAACCCGGCGGACAACCCCCAGCACATGCTGGAAAAGGAGCTGTAACCCATGGTCATGGCACTTACTATCGCAGTACTGATGGCCGGCGCCGTCTACCTGGTGATGCAGCGCGGCATGGTCCGCGTGGTCTTCGGCATGTCGCTGTTCGGCCACGCCTCGAACCTCACGCTGCTGGCCGCCGGTGTCGGCGCGTGGCGCGGTGAGGCCTTCCCCTCGCGCACCGCGATGGAGGACATCGCGGACCCACTGCCGCAGGCGTTCGTGCTGACCGCCATCGTGATCGCGATGGCCACCACCACGATCCTGCTCATGCTCGCCTCGTTGGGCAAGAACGACGACACCTTCGACGTGCCGAGCAAGGTGGGCAAGTCCCACAAGGGCGAGAAGTTCGATCCGAACTACCTCTCACCTTCTGCCCTGTCCACCGCCGGGCGTAATTCCCGCCTGAACCCGAAGAAGTGGGAGGCGAAGAACCGATGACAGTTGATGCAATCCTTCCCGTTTTTGTCGCCCTCCCACTCATCGTCGCGGCAGTGACCGCGCTGAACCCGGTCAAGAAGCTTAACGACGCCCTGGCGCTTATCATCCCAGCCATCAACCTAGGCCTCGGCGTGTGGCTCTACACCTACACCGCCTCCCACGGCACAATCGCCCACGTCATCGGCCTGTACCAGGGCGGGGTGGGCATCTCCTTTGCCGCCGACCAGTTCTCGGCGGTGATGATCGTGACCACCATGATCGTGGCGCTGACCGCCAACTGGTTCGCCATCGCCGCGGGTGAGACGCAGGCCCGGTTCTACACGCCACTGACCCTGGTACTCATCACCGGTGTCTCTGGCGCACTTTTGACCGCCGACCTGTTCAACTTCTTCGTCATGATCGAGGTCATGCTGCTGCCCTCCTACGGCCTAATCGCTATGACGGGTACCCGCAACCGCCTGCGCTCCGCACGCTCCTTCGTCCTGGTCAACCTTGCGGCGTCCACGCTGCTGGTGATGGGCGTGGGTTACCTCTACGGTGTCACGGGCGCGGTCAACATCGCGTCCCTGCGCGGCGCCGCCGCCGGCAACGGTCCGGTCACCGTGGCCATGGGCCTGGTGGTCATCGCCGTCGCCGCCAAGGCTGGTGTCTTCCCGGTACACACCTGGCTGCCGCGAACCTACCCGGCCTCCAGTGCCGCCGTGATGGGCCTGTTCTCCGGCCTGCATACCAAGGTGGCCGTCTACATGCTCTTCCGCATCTGGGTGGTCATCTTCGACATGGATCCACGCTGGAACACGCTCATCATCGTGATCATGGTGCTCTCCATGCTCATCGGCGGCTTCGCCGGTCTGGGCGAGTACACCATCCGCCGCGTGCTGGCCTACCAGATGGTCAACGGCATGCCGTTCATCCTCATCATGCTCGCGTTTACCAACGCGGGCGCGGATGCACGCTACGCCCTTGCCGCTGGTCTGATCTACACGCTGCACCACATGATCACCGTCGGCGCGCTCGTGCTCAACTCCGGCGCGATCGAGGAAACCTACGGCACGGGCACCATCGGAAAGCTGTCCGGTTTGGCCCGGCGCGACCCGCTCACGGCGACCGTGTTCGCCGCCGGCGCGTTCTCCATCGTCGGCTTCCCGCCCTTTTCCGGCCTCTTCGGCAAAGTCACCATCGTCATGGCTGCCGCAAGTGCCGACGACTGGCGCGCCTGGGTGGTCATCGCCACCATCATCGTCGCGTCCTTCGGTGCGTTGCTGTCCATGATGCGCGTGTGGCGGGAAGTCTTCTGGGGCCGCCCGATGCAGCAGTACCCGGAGGCGCTGAACGTGCGCTGGAAATTCCTGCTGCCCTCACTCGCACTGATGGTGTGCTCGCTGCTGATGTTCATCTTCGCGGGCCAGATGTGGGACGTTTCCACCTCGGCCGTCGATAGCCTGCTGGATGTCGACGCCTACACCACCGCCGTTTTGGGCACCGACCCAATCGGCATCCCCGACCTCGACTCGCTGCAGGGAGGCCGCAACTAACATGGCAAAGAAATCTGCACTCAAAAGCTTCGGCCACGCCATCGGCTACAGCGCCTGGCTGATCAAGGAAATCTACGCCGCGGGCATCGACGCCACCATCGCCGCGTTCAAGCCGGACTCCGGCCTGCGGCCCTGCGTGATCTTCTACCCGCTGCGGGTGCACACCGACTGGGACCGATTCTGGTTTTCCACCTCCATTACCGCCACCCCCGGCACTCTGTCGCTGGGCTTCCGCCACGCGGCGTCGGAAAACGGCAGCGACCTGCTCATCGTGCAGGCCGCTTTCGGCGACGACCCGCTCGAGGTGATCGAGGACCTCGCCGACATGGAGGAGCGCTTAAGGCCCGAGCTCAAGGACACGCCTATCGACGCCTCCAAGGTCCTGTGGAAGCCCTATAAGCACTTAGGCCCCGACCTGGACCACAAGCACGCAGAGAACCTGCCTGCCGCCGAAAGGATGGACTAGCCCATGTTCCAGACCATCATGACCGTCTGCATCATCATCATGGCGCTGAGCCTGCTCGCGGGTTTGGCCAAGCTCGTCCTAACCAAGGATGAGCTGTCCCGCTCGGTGCTCGCAGACCTCATCTTCTACTCCATGGCCGCCATCTACCTGGTGTGGACGCTGTTTACCCCCAGCATGATCACCTACGAGATCGCCATTTTGGCCGCACTCGTCTGCGGCGCGATCCCGACGATTTCCATGGCCCGCATCATCTCGAGAGGACGCCGCTAATGAGCATCATCGAAATCATCGTCGCTGTCCTGGTGGTCATCGCCACCGTCTTCGTGGTGGCCACCGCCTCCCTCCAACTGCGCGCCCCCGACGCGCTGACCCGAGCGAACCTGCTCGGCCCGCTCGTCTGCCTGGCGTTTCCTCTGCTGATCGTGGCGAACCTGCTGATGAGCTGGTCGACCGACGGCTTCGTCATCAACGACTTCATCCGCGCCATCCTCGCGATCGCGGGCGTGTGGATCATCGGCTCCGTCGGCTCCTTCGTCATCGGCCGCTCCATCCACGGCGTGACCGTGGTGGACGCCAAGGACAAGACCTCGCGCAACGTGCCGCAGTAGGCGCTACAGCCAGCCACGCTCGCGGGCGATGGTGTAGGCCTCGAAGCGATTTTCCGCCCCGGTTTTCGTGATCGCGGAGGAAATGTAGTTCCGCGTCGTGCCGGGAGCAAGGTGCGCAGCACTGGCGATCGCCTCGATCGAGCCGCCCTTGCCCACCAGCTCCAGTACCTCGGCCTCCCGCGCAGTCAGCGGCGACTGGCCGGCGGCGATCGTGGCGGCCGCCAGCTCAGGGTCGACGTAGCGTTTGCCCGCATGCGCCGCCCGCACCGCCGCCGCGAGCTCACCGGCCGCAGCCGTCTTGGGCAGCATGCCGAGCACCTTGGAGTCCAGGGCCCGCCGGACCACGTTGGGCCTTGCGTGGCTGGTGACGACGACCACGCGGGCGTCGATAAGCGAGGCGAGCGCAATGCCATCCGACTGACCCGCCCCAAGCTGCAAGTCGGTCACCACAACATCCGGACGCGAAGCGGCTGGCAGCGCCTCCCACCACGCGAGAAAGTCCGCGCCGGAGTAGGCGACGTGTACCACGTCGATGTCCTCCTCCAGGCCGATGAGCGTGGCGAGGGAATCGGCAACCAGCGTTTCGTCATCAACCAACACGACCCGAATCATGCGTCCACCTTAAGCTGCACGCGGAAGCGATCGGCGCTGCGCTCCACGCTTATCGACGCCCCGTGCTCCGCCGCCCGACGCCGCAGCCCCTCCAGCCCCGTGCCGCTGCCTTCTCCGGGCTTCGGCTTGTCGTTGGTCACCGTGATCGCGTGCGACTGCAAGGCGTACGACACGGCTGTGGCCTGGGAATGGCGCAAGATATTCGTCGTGGTCTCGCGCACGAACCAGGCCGCGGTCTCGCGCAGCTCCGGGTGCACATCCTCACTGCTGCCCGTCACCGTGACCTGGGCGCCAGCGCCTGCGAGCACCTGCTTCGCGCTCTCAAGCTCGGTGGCCAAGTCCGGAGTCCGGTAGTTATTCACCACGCTGCGCATGTCGGCGGCAGCGCGCTGCGTGAGCTCATGCAGCTCGCGCAGCTCCTTGGGCACCCGCGGATCATCGCGCTCGGCGAGCGCGAGTGCCAGCTGCGACTTGATCGTCAGCGCTGCGAGGTGCTGTCCCATCGTGTCGTGGAGATCCTGCGACATGCGCAAACGCTCTTCGGCGGCGGTTAGCTGCGACTCGAGGCGGCGGGCGCGCTCCGTTTCAATCATCGCGCGGGAGAACCACTTGGTAAAGGGGACCGTCACCGCGCACGCAAGGCTATAGGCCAGCACAATCGCTGCGATTTCTACCGAACCGAAGGCACTCACGAGCGCGAATGCGCCCGCGAGCGCAAGCGCCGTCCACACCCATTTTTTGGCCAGGAACGGGAGGAAGGCAATCAGCACGCTGAAGAACACCGCCCCGAGCGCGATTGCCGACGCTGCCCTCCACTGCGCCGGGGCGAGCAGGAACGCAGCCACGCACACCGCCAACGCAATCAGGTGGGCGTACAACCCCCACCGCAGCCAGCGGCCGCCGTGGGCGCTTTCCTCAAGGCGCAGTTCCGGCCTGGTTTCCAGCACCATCGCTCCGGTGAGGCACGCCACGACCGCGACGCCGATGCCCACGAAAGTCTCCGCGCCTATGTCCCCCGAGCGGTTCAACACAATGGAGGAAAATGCCGCGACGAACAGCCACAGCATCCCGATGAGCGACCAACGGTTGAGCTTGAGGAACCGCGCCGAGTAATCCGACTCCGAATTCCTCGCCGCGGGAAGGGGTGGTGCTTGCGTCATAGTGTGCTCCGAGACTAGCAGCGAGCGCTGCACTAGCGGTGCGTTTCCCAGCGCATACGCTGATACCCCACTGTGAGCAGTACCGCGGCCCACACCGCGAGCAGCAGCAGCGGCGTTGCAGCATCTGCCAGCAGCGAGCCGAAGGAGCCCTCGCCGACCCACCCGTCGCGGAAGACGTCGCTTGTCAGCGCGAAAGGTGTGCGATCGATGATGTTGGTGAGCCCCTCGGGCAGGAGCTCACGGATCCCGGACTGCGAGAAGATCACGAGCATCAACACCGGCATCGAGGTGATCTGTGCGCCCTCCGCGTTCTCGGTAAAGCGACTGGTCAACATAGCCAACCCGTGGGAGACCGCAATGCCGAGCAGCATCGCAAGCACCATGGTGAGCGGGTTCTTCGGCCACACATGCGGTACCGGCGGATCAACCGGGAGCACCATCGACATGGTGGAAAACGCCACCACCACGATGACCATCAGCGCGAGCGTGAGCGCGGCAAGCGGGAGGCAGATGGCGGTCAAAAGCTCCCAGTCGCGGGACTCCCCTGTACGCAAGCGCTTCAGCACGCCTTCGTCGCGCCTGGTCACCGCCATGGACAACGCGGGGTAGAACACGCCAAAGCTGAGCGCGAACAACACGAACACTTCAGACGCCGCCGCGGTCGAGCCGACCGACTGGTCCCCGACCAGCCACAGGAAGAGGGGCAAGAGCAGCGGGAAGACAAGGCCGGTGAATACGAGTAGCCGGTTGCGGGTGAACTGCAGCCATTCGGCGCGGCCGAGCGACCGCAGTCTGCGCGTGGGGCGGTTGGTGGGTTTCATCGTGGTGGTGCTCATGCTGCTTCGTCCTTTCGGGTGGTGTGCGTATTCTGTGCTTCTGCGATGTCGTGGAAGACGCGCTCAAGGCTCGCGGGCTGCGCCGCGAACTGGGTCAGTTCGAGGTTGTGCTCACGCGCCCACGCAAGGATCGCGAAGGCGTCGTCCTGCAGCCGGGAGGTGTGGACCGCAACCTGCATGCCCTCGGCGGTTTCGCTTCTGTGCACCAACGAGCCGGGCAGGGTTGGCAATTCAGGTACCTGGGCGCTGGGCAGTACGAACTCGATGGAGGAGGGCACCGTACGCGCCAACTCCGTGGTCGTGCCCTCGACCTCGATGCGGCCGCCGTGCATGATCGCGATGCGGTCGCAGAGGAACTCGGCCTCCTCCAGGTAGTGCGTGGTCAACACGATGGTCACGCCGCGGCTTTTCAGCTCGCGTAAGAGTTCCCACACACGGCGTCGGGACTCCGGGTCCAGCCCGGTCGTTGGCTCGTCCAGGAAGATCACATCCGGGCTTCCCAGCAGCGCGCAGGCAAGGTCGAGGCGGCGTTGCTCGCCGCCGGACAGCGCGCCAACTTTCACGTCGCGCTTGTGCGTGAGCTGCACGTCCGCCATGACGTCGTCGATAGGCAGCGGCGCGGTGCACGTGCCTGCCCACATGGTCAGCGTTTCTTCCACGGACAGGGCGCGCGGCAATCCGCCAGACTGCAGCATGATGCCCGTGTGCGGGCGCACCCGGACGCGGTCTGCCACGGGGTCCATCCCCAACACGCGCACCTCGCCTGCGGTGGGTGGTGCAAGCCCCTCCAGGATTTCCAGCGTGGACGTTTTGCCCGCACCGTTAGTGCCGAGCAGCCCGTAGGCCTCGCCGCGGGCGACGTGGAGGCTAATGCCGTCGACCGCGGTGAACTCGCCGTACCGGCGTTGCAAATTTTGTACTTCGATGACGTTTTCCATGGTTTCTACCCTGCCGAAGATGCATATCGGCTGGTAGAAGCGTTTGTCACCAATTGCGCATGACAAAAGTCATGCCCGCCACAGTCCGCGGCCGCAGACTGTGACGGGCACTGGCTTACACTGGCTTACTCAGTGAGAGAGAAACTACTTCCCCTGCTCAGCGCGCTTCTTCGCCAGGGACTCGCGGACCTTGGTCTCCAGGTCCGCGTCGACCTTGCCCCAGTAGGCGTAGACGCGCTCCTCGACGTCCTTGTCCTTAATCCCCAGCATCTTGTTGGTGATGTTGTGGACGAAACGCTCCTTCTCGCCGTCGTCGAAGACGTCGCGGTAGAGCGTGCCCGCCTGGCCGAAGTCATCGTCCTCGGCGTGCTTGACGTAAGCCTCGCGCACCAGGTCGGTGCCGTGCGGGTCCGGGTTGACGTAGAGGTTTGCCGCCTGGCCGTAGTCGGTGAAGTTGGACGAGGAGTCCTCGCCATTGTCCAGGTAGCCCGCGCCCTTGTCGGTGCGGTTCGGCGTGTAGTTCGGCTCGTTCTCCTCGTTGAAGAAGTACGCCATGCTGCCGCGCTCGGAGTAGGTGTTCACCTCGTTGATCGGGCGGTTGACCGGCAGGTCCTTGTAGTTCGCGCCAATGCGGTAGCGCTGCTGGTCCGAGTAGGCGAACACGCGGGCCTGCAGCATGCGGTCCGGCGACAGGCCCACGCCCGGGACCAGGTTGGCCGGGTCGAGCGCCAGCTGCTCGATCTGGGCGTGGAAGTTCTTCGGGTTACGGTTCAGCACGAAGTAGCCGACGTCGATCAGCGGGTAGTCCTTCTGCGACCAGGTCTTGGTCAGGTCGAAGGGGTTAAAGCGGTAGTCCATCGCCTCTTCGAACGGCATGATCTGCACCTTGACGTCCCAGACCGGGTAGTCGCCCTCGGCGATCGCGTTGAAGAGGTCTTCTCGCTGGAAGTCCGGGTCGGTGCCAGCCTTCTCGGTGGCCTCCTCGTCGGTGAAGCACTCCCAGCCCTGGCGGGTCTTGAAGTGGTACTTCACCCACACCGGGGTGCCCTCCTCGTTGATCCACTGGAAGGTGTGGGAGCCGAAGCCGTCCTGGTGGCGCGAGGTCTTCGGGGTGCCGCGGTCGCCCAGCAGGTAGGTCACCTGGTGCGCGGACTCCGGCGTGCGGGTCCAGAAATCCCACTGCATCTCATCGTCGCGCAGGCCCGAGTTGGGCTGACGCTTCTGGGAGTGGATGAAGTCGGCGAACTTAATCCCGTCGCGCAGGAAGAACGTCGGGGTGTTGTTACCCACGATGTCGTAGTTGCCGTCCTCGGTGTAAAAGCGCAGCGCGAAGCCGTGGACATCGCGCCAGGTGTCCGGCGAGCCGGCCTCGCCGGCGACGGTGGAAAAGCGCGCCGCCATCGGGGTCACAGTCCCCGGCTGGAACAGCTTCGCCTTGGTGTACTTGGATACGTCCTCGGTAATGTGCAGCTCGCCGAAGGCACCGTGGCCCTTCGCGTGCGGGATACGCTCCGGGACGTTTTCCCTGTTGAAGTGGGCCAGCTTCTCAATCAGATGGACGTCGTTCAGGACGTTCGCACCCTGGCGCCCCTGCGTAACCGAAATATTCTCCGAGGCGACCGGCTGACCACTCAACTGGGTGGTGCGGCCCTTGCCTGCGGGGCGCTCGCCGCGTGCGACGATCTCTTCTGCCTTGGTCTTCTCAGCCATTGCTAACTCCTTGCATCGCGGTTGTTGGCATGTACGCCGTCCAGCCTAGGGATTTTCGTGCGCGCTGGTAGCCTAAACATTCGTGAGCAGCCCTGACGACGACTACGTCACCGAACTCGCGCTCGAAGCCGGGCGCGGTAACAAGGCTGCACTGACCCAATTTATTGCCGCGACGCAAAACGATGTGTGGCGTCTGCTCGCGCACCTCGCCGGCGCCGAGCACGCCGACGATCTCACCCAGGAAACCTACCTGCGGGTGCTCGGCGCGCTGCCGCGCTTCAAGGCCCGCTCCTCGGCGCGCACCTGGCTGCTCTCGCTCGCGCGCCGCGCCTGGATCGATTCGGTGCGTCACGACATGGCGCGCCCGCGGAAGTCCGCCGCCGAGTACGACGACGTCGCCGCGCAGGAACCCAGCCCCGACGACCCTAACGCCTGGTCAGACGTCATCGACGCCCGCATGCTTCTCGACGCCCTCCGGCCCGAACGCCGCGAAGCCTTAGTCCTCACCCAAGTACTGGGCTACACCTACGAGGAAGCCGCCGCGATCGCCGGGGTGCGCGTGGGCACCATCCGCTCCCGCGTCGCCCGCGCCCGGCGTGATCTCATTCACGCCTCCCCCGACAGCGATGGCCAATCACACTAATTGATGGGTGACCGACTAAACTTATCCCACGGAAAGTGTAGAAACACCCCACACAGACGGAAAGCAGTGGGCACATCATGCTCAAAAATGCCATTAGCATCTCCCTTGCGTTTATTGGTGTCCTGGTCGGTGCCGGTTTCGCCTCGGGCCAAGAAACCATGCAGTACTTCACCGCCTTCGGCACCCAGGGCATCTGGGGCGCAGCGTTAAGCTCCGCGCTCATGCTCATCGCCGGGGTGTCGATCCTCCAGCTCGGCTCCTACTACCAGGCCCGGGAGCACATGGAGGTGCTGGGCAACGTCTCCAGCAAGATCATGTCCTGGATCCTGGACATCGCCACGATCACCACCCTGTTCTCTATCGGCTTCGTCATGTACGCCGGTGCCGGGGCGAACCTGAACCAGCAATTCGGTCTGCCTGTGTGGATCGGCGCAACGCTCATGCTGGTCCTCGTGCTGGTTGTCGGCATGATGGACGTGGACAAGGTCACCGCCGCAGTGGGCGCGATTACCCCGCTGCTGCTCTTCTTTGTCATCTTCGGCTGCGTCTACACCCTGGTGAACACCGATCTCGACTGGGCCCAGTTCAACATCCAGGCCCAGGAGGTCTCCACCACGTTGCCGAACTGGTGGATCTCCTCGCTCAATTACACCGGCCTCAACGCCATCTGTGTGGCCTCCATGGCCCTGGTGATCGGCGGCAACCAGCTCGATACCCGCGCGGCCGGCCTCGGCGGCTTCTTCGGCGGGATGGGCTACCTGGTAATGCTGGCGCTGCTGTCCTGCGGCCTGCTCGCCGCCGTCGGCGACATCGCTGGCGACGACATGCCCATGCTCACCCTGATCACCAACATCAACCCGACGCTCGGCCTCATCATGGCGCTGGTCATCTTCGGCATGATCTTCGCCACCGCGCTCGGCATGTTCTTCGCCCTGGGCAAGCGTCTCGCCCGCGGCAACCAGGCCCGCTTCCGCCCGATCTTCATCTCCACTTGCCTGATCGGGTTCGTCCTCTCGTTTGTCGGCTTCAAGCAGCTGGTTTCCGTGGTGTACCCGATTCTGGGCTACATGGGCATCCTGCTCATCTTCGTGCTCGCTGTGGCCTGGCTGCGCGGCTCGCAGAAGCTGCGCCGGGAAGGCAATCGCCGCCGCCGCGCCCGCGACCTGATGCGCCTGAAGCTGGACCCGCGCGAGCGCTTCAGCAAGAACGACCAGCGCGAGCTGGACTACATCATCGACGCCTCCGTCGTGGACAGCGACGAGCTCGAAACCTCCCTCGAGGAAGAGGTCGGGCAAGAGCTTGTCGACGACGACGAGGTCGAATACGACCCCGAAGACCGCGACGGCGACGTAGTCTATGTCTCCTACACCGACCCGCAGTCCAGCGAGGACTACGCCAAGAACCCGGACGAACCGTGGAAGGACAACCCCACCGACGAGGACTTCGCCGAGCAGTGGGCCGATGAAGAGGACGACCGCGAGGTCTCCACCGCCTTCGGTGAGAGGGAGACGGGGGACGCTGAGGACGAGGAGCCTGGCGCAGAAAGTGGTGGCGGCAGCACGATTGTGACCAAATCCTAAGAACGCACGTTTTCCCAGCACATGGCCGTTTGCTCTATGCAAGAGCAAGCGGCCAAACTGGCATTAAGAGGAAATGACGATACTATTGCAAAGGTTTCTCTGAACATTTTGATTTCTTATGGAAAGATTTCATGCTTAAAAACGCAATAGGTATCTCCTTCGCCTTCATCGGCGTTGTGGTGGGCGCGGGCTTCGCGTCCGGCCAGGAGGCACTGCAATACTTCTCTTCCTTCGGCACCGAAGGAATCTACGGAGCGATTCTGGGCTCCCTGCTGATGATCATCGCTGGTGTGTCCATCCTCCAGCTCGGCTCCTACTTCCAGGCCGAGGAGCACATGGAGGTGCTGGGCAACATCTCCGGCAAGATCGTGTCGTGGGTGCTCGACATCGCCACGATCACCACCCTGTTCTCCATCGGCTTTGTCATGTTCGCCGGTGCGGGCTCGAACCTGAACCAGCAGTTCGGCATCCCCGTCTGGATCGGCGCGGTGCTCATGCTCGCGCTGGTCGTGGGCTTCGGCATGCTGGACGTAGACAAGGTGACCGCCGCAATCGGCTCGCTGACCCCGTTCCTGCTCGCGTTCGTCATCTTCGGCTGCACCTACACCCTGGTCACCACAGATTTTGACTGGCAGAGCGTCAACCTGGCCACCGAGCAGGTGGACTCCACCCTGCCGAACTGGTGGATCGCGGCGCTGAACTACACGGGCCTGAACGTGATGTGCGTGGTCTCCATGGCGCTGGTCATCGGCGGCAACTACCTGGACACCCGCGCCGCCGGCCTCGGCGGACTGCTGGGGGGCTTCGGCTACCTCGTGATGCTGATGCTGCTGGCCACCGCACTGATGGTCAAGATCGACGTGGTTGCTGGCGAGGACATGCCGATGCTCACGTTGATCAACGAGATCAACCCGACGCTCGGCCTCATCATGGCGGTCGTGGTCTTCGGCATGATCTTCGCCACCGCGCTCGGCATGTTCTATGCCCTGGGCAAGCGCCTGTCGCGCGGCCACGAGGACAAGTACCGCATCATCTTCATCTCGACCTGCATTGTCGGCTTCGTCCTGTCGTTTGTGGGCTTCAAGAACCTGGTCGCCTACGTCTACCCGGTGCTGGGCTACCTGGGCATCCTGCTGATCGTCGTGGTCTCTGCCGCATGGCTGCGCGGCGCACAGAAGCTGCGCAAGGAGGGCAAGCGTCGCCGTCGCGCGCTTGAGCTCATGCACCTGAAGCTGGATCCGCGCGAGCGTTTTACCAAGAACGACGAAAAAGAGCTGGACTACCTGATCTCCAAGTCCGTCATCGATGAAGACGAGTTCGTCGAAGCCCTCGAGGAAGAGGTCAACGAGGAACTCATGGAGGACGATGAGATCGAGTACGACCCCGAGGACCCCGAAGGCGAGCTCGTCTACGTCTCCTACACGGAGCCGCAGTCCAAGGAGGAGTACGAAAAGAACCCGGATGAGCCGTGGAACGACACCACAGTCGACGACATGATCGCCGCGGAGGAAGCCGAGGAGGCCGCCTCGGGCGAGGAGGCCGCCTCGGGCGAGGAGCCGGAGGCCGAAGAGGGCGGCAGCACCCGCCTGTAGTCTTTCCGGAAACAGAAGAATGGCCCGCCTCTACCAAGGCGGGCCATTTTTGTACGTAACTTGCGCGCTAGCCGCGGCCGAAGAAGGTGTTGACCTTGTCGACCAGGCCGCTGAACCAGCCGGACCCGGTATCCGCAGAGGCCTGCTCCGCGCTCGGCTGCGGAGCTTCCGCAGTCGGCGTCGGCGTCGGTGCGCTGCTGCTGGGCTGCGGGGCCGGGGTGTGCACGACCGGCTGTTCCTCGGCGGTGCGCACGGTGGGCTCCGCGACAGACTCGACCACGCGCGCGACCGTGGAGGTCGCCGTCGACTTCTTGCGCGGTGCCTCGCTGCGCTCCACGAGCGAGACCCGGATTTCATCAATCACCTCTCCGCGCTCGGTGATCTGGACGGTGGCGAACTCCCCCTCCTTCGCCCGCGTCGGCGCGGTCATGCGCAACCCGTCCGGGCGGGAGATTACGCTCCAGCCCGCAGGCAGGGTTGATGCATCGGAGGGGCTCATGCTTAGCGACGCTCCACTGCCTTCCGCTGTCACCAGGATCAGCGTTTGGCCGGGCGAGATTGTGGCATCTGCCCAATCCCCAGCATCTGTGGCAGCCATCGCCCCCGGCGCTGCCACGCATACCCCCGCGAGTAGAGCGCCGACGGTGCTGCGTGCCACCAATTGGGCAGGCGAATGTCGACGTGAAAAACTCATGTCTTCCATCCTTGGCTAAACCTCAGGGAAGGGCAAGTTCTTTTACCAAACCGTAACCTTTCGGCGCCCCACCTGTGACCTACACCAGTAGCTCGGCGATCTGAATCGTGTTGAGCGCCGCGCCCTTGCGCAGGTTATCGCCGGAAACGACGAACACCAGCCCGCGGTTGCCCTCGACCGCCTGATCCTGGCGGATACGGCCCACGAGCGAATCGTCCTTGCCGGTCGCGGCGAGTGGGGTGGGCACGTCGACGACGGCGACGCCCGGCGCGTCGGCAAGCACTGCCCTGGCCTCATCGGGCGTGATCGGCTTGGCGAACTCCGCGTGCACCACCATGGTGTGGCCGGTGAACACGGGGACGCGCACGCAGGTGCCCGAGACTTTCAGCTCCGGGATGCTGAGGATCTTGCGGGACTCGTTGCGCAGCTTCTGCTCCTCGTCGGTCTCCTCCGTGCCGTCATCGACCAGGTTGCCCGCCATCGGCAGCGCGTTGTAGGCGATCGGCGCGACGTACGGACCGAAGTCCTCCGGGGCGAGCACGGAGCCGTCGGTAGTCAGCTCCTTGTTGCGCTCGCCCACCTCCGCGACCTGGCCCGCGAGCGCATCGACGCCCGCGAGACCCGAGCCGGAAACCGCCTGGTAGGAGGCCACGCGCATCGTGGCGAGACCGGCCGCGTCGTGCAGCGCCTTGACCACCGGCATGATCGCCATGGTGGTGCAGTTCGGGTTTGCGATGATGCCCTTCGGCAGCTCCTTCGCGGCATCCGGGTTGACCTCGGAGACGATCAGCGGCACCTCCGGGTCCTTGCGCCACGCAGAGGAGTTGTCCACCACGGTCGCACCAGCGGCTGCGAAGACCGGGGCCCACTCCTTCGAGGTGGAACCACCCGCGGAGAACAGGGCGATGTCAACGTCCTTGACGCTGTCTTCGGTGACCTTGGTCAGATCCTCCACCTCTACCTCAGTACCGCGGTAGTCCAGCTTCGTGCCCGCCGAGCGCGGGGAAGCGAAGAAACGGACGGTGTCCGCCGGGAAGTCCCGCTCCGCCAGGATGGAGCGCATCACGCGCCCGACCTGACCGGTGGCTCCGACGATAGCGATGGTGGTCATGTTGCAAAAGCTCCTTTACTGCAAAAAGTTGGTGTCCAGCGAAAAGGCGTTAGCGCCCGGTGCCTGCGTAGACGACGGCGGGCTCGTCGCCGCCCAGGTCAAAGCGATCGTGGATAGCGCGGGTAGCCTCCGCCAGGTCTGCGTCACGCACGACGGCGGTGATGCGGATCTCCGAGGTGGTGATCATCTCGATGTTCACGCCTGCGTCGCGCAGGGCCTCGGTAAAGTCCGCGGTCACGCCCGGGTGCGACTTCATGCCAGCGCCGACCAGGGAGACCTTGCCCACGTCATCGTTGTAGATCACGTCGCCCCAGCCCTCGCTCTCCTTCAGCTTGGTCAGCAGGTCCATGCAGCGCGGGCGGTCCGGGATGGGCAGCGTGAAGGTGATGTCCGTCTTCTTCTCCTCCAGGGTGGAGATGTTCTGCAGCACCATGTCGATGTTGATCTCTGCGTCCGCCAGCGCACGGAAGAGCTTCGCCGCCTCACCCGGAGTGTCCGGAATACCCAGGACGGTGATCTTCGCCTCCGTAGCGTCGGTAGCTACTCCGGACAGGACTGCTTCTTCCATGGGGATATCCTCCAATGCTCCGGCAACCAGCGTGCCGGTGTCGTTACTGTAAGACGAGCGAACTCGCATAGGTACATTGAACGCGCGAGCGTATTCCACACTGCGCAGCACCAGGATCTTCGACCCCGATGCGGCCAGCTCCAGCATCTCCTCGAAGCAGAGCTTGTCCAGCTTGCGCGCATCAGACACAATGCGCGGATCCGCGGTGTAGACACCGTCCACGTCCGAGTAGATCTCGCACTCGTCGGCATTCATCGCCGCCGCGAGCGCCACCGCCGTGGTGTCCGAGCCACCGCGGCCCAACGTGGTGATGTCGCGCGTATCGCGGTTGACACCCTGGAAGCCCGCGACGATGGCGATCTTGCCCGCATCTACGGCCTCCTGGACGCGGCCCGGCGTGACGTCAATAATGCGCGCGTTGCCGTGGCGCTCGGTGGTAATCACGCCCGCCTGCGAGCCGGTGAAGGACTGCACGTCCACGCCATAGGAGGCTACCGCCATCGCCACCAGCGAGTTTGAGATGCGCTCGCCGGCCGTCAGCAGCATGTCCATCTCGCGCGCGGGCGGAGTGGGGTTGACCTGGGCGGCCAGGTCCAGCAGCTCGTCGGTGGTATCGCCCATCGCGGAGCAGACCACCACCACGTCGTTGCCGGTCTTCTTCGTGGCAACGATGCGCTCAGCGACGGCGCGAATTCGCTCCGCACTTTCGAGGGAGGAGCCTCCGTACTTCTGCACGATCAATGCCATTGCTGTCTACGCCTTCCATTTCGGCCGAAACCGTGTCGGTCCATAGTGCTTCTTGCTCTAAGAAAAGTGGATCCAGGTCCGTGTACCAACAATAGCGGGCAGAAAACCACGATACGAGGTATCGCACTAATATCATTCTGTGTGCACAACAACTTCCTCGCGATCGGCTTTGCGTTTACCTCCGCACTGCTGATCGCGGTGGGCACCGTGTGGCGGCACCAGATCCTGCGGGCCGGCCGCAAACAAGGTGAGGTCAACGAGTCCCCACTGCGCGCGCTCAAGCGCCCCGCCTGGTGGTTTTCCCTTTCGCTTGCGCTGGCCGCCTACGGTTTTCAGGCGGTCGCACTCGCCTTCGGATCTCTGCTCGTGGTGCAGCCGGTGCTTGTGCTCTCGCTCATGCTCACGCTGCTGCTGTCCGCGCGAGTCGAGCGCCGCCGCCTCTCCACCACCACCTCTTTCTGGTCTGTCCTGCTCACAGTCTTCGTGGGCATCGTGGTTGTCGTCGGCCACCCCACCCCAGGCGAGCGCACGCCTGCGCACTGGGAGTGGTTGCTCGCCGTCGGACTCGGGCTCGCCGGGCTCTTTGCGACGTTCGCGTTTTCCCGCTCCCGCTCCGCCGCCTTCCAAAGCCTCTCCTTTGGCATCCTCTGCGGGGCAATCTTCGGCTACCTCGCCGTCTTCTCCAAAGTGGCTGTCGACGCCTACGTCCACGGCGGCATCACCGGCATCCTCAGCGCCTGGCAGTTCTGGGCGATGCTCGCCTCCGCGGTGCTGGGCACCGTCGTCCAGCAGTACGCGTTCGGGGCCGGGAAGCTGGCCACCACCCTGCCCGCCATGAAGGTGGTCGAGCCGCTCGTGGCCCTGAGCTTGGGTCTTGTACTTTTGGGCGAAAAGTTCGCACTCACCGGTTTCCTCGGCTGGACGGCCATGGTGGTAACCATCGCGGGCATGCTTTTCAGCGCCGCGATGGTCACCCGAGTCAGCATCAAGTAGCCGGCAGATAGATCAGAAGTGCATATAAATGTGTGATGCGCGTGACACGCGCGCGCTGGTGTGTAAGATGTCTGGCATGTCACATCGGCAGCTACTCCTTCTACGCCGCGGCGGGAATCAGGCCACTTACTAACACGGCCGGCACCCCGTCGCGGAGTTTGTGCTTGCCGGCCGTGGATCACACACCGAATACACCCGCTACGTGGAAGGAAGCCCAATGACCAACCCAAACGAATTTTTTGTCCCCCGCGAAATCCGCACCCCGGACGGCCCGAAGAACGAGGGTCAGCCCGCGTGGAATAAGCAGCGCGGCTCGCAGATGCCGGTAGACCGCTACTTAAGCTTCGCCGAAGAGGTCGAGGACATTACCCTGCCGGACCGCACCTGGCCGGACAAGAAGATTACGGTCGCCCCGCAGTGGTGCGCCGTGGACCTGCGCGACGGCAACCAGGCGTTGATTGACCCGATGAGCCCGGAGCGCAAGCGCCGCATGTTCAACCTGCTGGTGGAGATGGGTTACAAGGAGATCGAGGTCGGCTTCCCCTCCGCTAGCCAGACAGACTTTGACTTTGTGCGCGAGATCATCGAGCAGGACATGATCCCCGATGACGTGACCATCCAGGTGCTGGTGCAGGCGCGCGAGCACCTGATCCGCCGCACCTTCGAGGCCTGCGCGGGCGCGAAGAACGTGATCGTGCACTTCTACAACTCCACCTCCAAGCTGCAGCGCGAGGTGGTCTTCCGCAAGGACCGCCCGGCAATTAAGAAGCTGGCCACCGACGCGGCCGAGCTGATCAAGACCATCGCGGAGGACTACCCGGACACCAACTGGCGCTGGCAGTACTCGCCGGAGTCCTACACGGGCACCGAGCTGGAGTTTGCCAAGGAGGTCTGCGACGCAGTCGTGGACATCATGGAGCCGACCCCGGCCGACCCGATCATCATCAACCTGCCCTCCACGGTGGAGATGATCAGCCCGAACGTCTACGCGGACTCCATCGAGTGGATGCACCGCAACCTGGCACACCGCGAGTCCATCATCCTGTCCCTGCACCCGCACAACGACCGTGGCGAGGGCGTCGCCGCAGCCGAGCTGGGCTACATGGCAGGCGCTGACCGCATCGAGGGCTGCCTGTTCGGCAACGGCGAGCGCACCGGCAACGTGGACTTGGTCACCCTCGGCCTGAACATGCTGACGCAGGGTGTGGACCCGCAGATCGACTTCTCGGATATCAACAAGATCCGCCAGACCGTGGAGTACTGCAACCAGCTGCGCGTACCGGAGCGCCACCCCTACGGCGGCGACCTGGTCTTTACCGCGTTCTCCGGCTCGCACCAGGACGCGATCAACAAGGGCCTGGACGCACTGGCGCAGCGTGTGCGCCCCAACGCTTCTTCCAACGATGTGTCCTGGGAGGAGCTCCGCGAGACGACGTGGGAGGTGCCCTACCTGCCGATCGACCCGAAGGACGTGGGCCGTACCTACGAGGCGGTCATCCGCGTGAACTCGCAGTCCGGCAAGGGCGGCGTTGCCTACATCATGAAGACCGACCACGGCATCAACATGCCGAAGGCCATGCAGCCGGAGTTCTCCGCCATCGTACAGTCCATCACGGACTCGGAGGGCGGCGAGGTCAACTCGAAGAACATGTGGGACATCTTCGCGGGCACCTACCTGGACCTGGATACCCCGCTGGAGCTGGTGGACTACGAGGTCACCGGCGCGGTAGCCGAGGACGATGACTCGGCAGTGAAGGTCACCGTGGAGTACCGCGGCGAGCGCCACGAGATCCACGGCACCGGCAACGGCCCGATCGCGGCGTTTGCCAACGCACTGGAGTCCCTGGGCATCGACTTTGAGGTGCAGGACTACTCGCAGCGCTCCCGCTCTGCTGGTGACGATGCGGATGCCGCCTGCTACATCTACGCCGATGTGGACGGCACCTCCGCCTGGGGCGTGGGTATCGCCGGTTCGACCACGCGTGCCTCGCTCAAGGCGATCACCTCGGCAGTCAACCGCGGCCTGACGGAGGGCAAGACCGGCGGCGTGTAAGCCAGCCGGGCAGCGCACAACCGCCACCAACTACCCCTTTTCGGGGGCGATTGGGGGCGGTTTCGCTCTCCTCAGACTCTAAGCACAGCTCTTAGCTTGTCGACGCAGGCGAAACCACATAAGTGACCTACCCCACTCAGAGAACTTTTATGGTTTTGTCAATTAACGCAGGTATAACGAGAACATTGATCGACTGTTCAACATCTCCTTGCGTCGTGCCCTTCGCAGGAAGAACGTCGACACCTATACTTGAACATAAGCACAGCACAGCAGTTGCAGGAAAAGGCAACTTTTAGCTGCAGATTTTCCCCCACGAGTGTTCCAACCGCGAGAAGTAAGGTGGCATCTAACCATGCGGACCCCCAACTACGTGGTCCCCGACCACGGAATCGGCGCAGTGCACAGCATTCCCACTATTGACGTGGATACTGCACTGGTGACCCGGTTGTTGGATAACGCTGGCACGGACACCGCCGACGTGCAGGTCACCCTCCTGCAGCGCGGCGAGGATCTCGGCTTCTACGTCGAGTACAACGGCAGCATCCTCAGCACTTTCCCCGAGGAAGAGGCCCTGGAGTACCCGGAGCTCGCACACATCGCGGCGGCGAATCTCACGCCGGAGGTCACCGCACGCGCCGAGCGTTTCGACGAAGGCGGCGTCGCCTTGAGCCTCCGCCTCCCCCGCCCCGGCCTGTGCATCCCCGCGAACGAGCCGCCGCTGGAGCCCTGGGCCCTGCTGGATGGCAACGGCCCGCGGACGGTGCTCTACTACCAGGACGCCGCCGAACGCGACGTCGATGACAGCATGAGCCTGCTCGTACGCATCGGATTCGACAAGGCCGGGGACGTCGTCGCCTCCCTGGGCAACGGCGCGGTCGGGCGTCTGGATAGCCGCACCGCCTCGGAGATCACCCCGACGCTGCGTAACCTCGAGCGCCGCGGCCTGGCCATGGTGGTGCGCGGCTACCACACCCCCGCCAAGGGAGGCGCGGAACTGACGGTGAACCTCAGCGGTGTTCAGGAGCTCGGTGCCCCGCAGGTGCTCTCCCCCGTGCCCTACCTGCCGCTTGCGGAGGCCGAGCGCCTGCCTGAGCTCGTGTCCGTCGGCGCGAGCACCGCTGCCAGTGTCGGCGGCGCCGAGCACCACGAGGCGCAAGCCCCGGAGACTCCCGCAGCACCGCCGGTAACTGCCCCTGACGCGCAGTTCAAGGCGGATCAGGACGCAGCGCAGGCCGCGCTCGCCGCCGAGTCGACACCCGAGGCCCCGTCCCAGGCCGAGCAGGACGAAGCGGAACGGATCGCGCAGTTGAAGCACGCCCTGCACCCGATCTGCCTGACTGCGGGTGCCATCCTGATCCTGCTGATCGTCGCTGGCGTGATCGCGATTTCCTCGCAGTGGGTCGGCGACAATAATGCGATGCCGGCGTACGAGCCCCCAGCCGCGGAGGCTCAGGAAGAGGCCCCTTCGGAGTCTGCCCCGGCCGAGTAGCTTCGCCGCTGCCAGGCCCGGCTAGACTCTGAACAATGACATCGAATGATCCCTACCCCTATGTCGCGCTCTATGCGCAGACGACGGGCATCCACCCGTCAACCGGGCGGATCCTCACCATCGATGCCGTGACCTTTGATGATGGCGGGCGCGTGGGCGAGGAATTCCACACCGTGATCAACCCCGGCTGCGATCCGGGCCCCCGCCACACGCACGGTTTAAGCGCGCACGAGGTGGCGCAGTCGCCGCGCTTCAGCAGGTTTTTAAAAACGCTGGATAAGCTTCTCGACGACCGCACGCTCATCATCTTCGACACCCCCACCACCTGGGGCTTCATCGTGAGCGAGGCGCGCCGCGCAATGAGCGCCGCCGCACGCGCGAACCGCTCCCGGAAGAAGCGCAACGGGCGCCGCCGCCAGCGCGTGGGGCACGTGCCGCGCCCCACGGAGATCGTGGACTTGCTTGCCGTGGCGCGTCGCCAAGGCGAGATCCCCACTGACCTGCGCATCAATGCGGTCGCGGATGTGATCGGCGTGGCCTCCGAGTCCCCGATCGCCTCCGTGGAACGCGCGAACCGTCCGGAGGCGGAGCTCTCCCGCGAGCAGACGCTGAAGCTGGTGGCGATGTTCTTGCAGCTGCGCGAGCGCGGCGAAGTCACCGGCCGGACTCCGGACGAGCTGGCACCGGACCGTTTCGGCCTGCAGCGCTCCACGGTGCGTGTGGACGCGGAGAACGCCGGCGCGGCCGCAGACAACCCCGGCAAGTACACCAAGCAATCCGGCCTGGAAAAGGGCATGGTTGTCGTGGTCACCGACGATGTGGCGCTCGAGCCGGACACGCTTATCGACGCCGCCGTGCGCGCCGGCCTGACCTACACCGAAAAGCTCAGCCGCGAAAGCTCCCTAGTGGTCTCCGATGCCCTGGCGAAGGGGGCCGAACTGCGCGGCAAGGCGATGCACGGACACCGCAAGGACATCCCAATCCTCACCGGCGAGGAGTTTTTGCAGGCCGTGGAGGAGATGGGTTCTGCCGCTGGCGTGGACTAACGTAGAGCGCATGAATCCGAGAGGACGCTTCAGCCGCATCCGCACGAAAACCGCGCTCGCAGCAGCTCAGCTTGCGACTTCCGCCTCACGCGCCACCGGCCGTGGTGCCGGCGGCATGATCGGCGGCTTGGTCGCCGGTGCCATCGACCCCAACATCATGGACGGGCTCGGCCGCGGCCGCCCCGCGGCGCTGGTCACCGGCACGAACGGCAAGTCCACCACGACCCGCATGCTGGTGCAAGCGCTGCGCACCACCCACACCGTGGCCACCAACGAGGGCGGCGACAATATGGACGCCGGCATCATCTCCGCGCTCATGGCGGGCCAAGACGCCAACCTCATCGCCTTAGAGGTCGACGAGCTGCACGTGCCGCACGTGGCCGACAGCCTCCACCCGAACGCACTCGTACTGCTCAACCTCTCGCGCGACCAGCTCGACCGCGTGGGCGAGATCAACAAGATCGAGCGCGCCCTACGCGCCTGCGTCGAGGCCCACCCGGAGATGACGGTGATTGCCAACTGCGACGACGTGCTCATGACCTCGGTGGCCTGGGGCCACCCGAACGTGGTGTGGGTTTCAGCCGGTGCCGGTTGGGTCAACGATTCGGTGACCAACCCGCGCGGCGCGGGCTCGGTGGTGCGCACGCCGGACGGCGACTGGTACGCCACTGAGAAGCTCGCCGACGGTACCGAGTTTCGCCGCCCTGAGCCGACGTACACCGTCGATAAGCACGTCCTGTCCACCCCGCACGGCGAGGTGGCCTTGAACCTGACTCTGCCCGGGCGCGCCAACCGCGGCAACGCTGCCCAGGCCGTGGCCGCCGCGGTCGAGGCCTATGACGTGCCCCTGGACAAGGCGGTGCGCGCCGTAGAGGGCGTGGACAACGTCGCGGGCCGCTACGCCACCGTCGGCCTCGGCGAGCACGAAGTGCGCCTGCTTTTGGCCAAGAATCCTGCCGGCTGGCAGGAGGCCCTGACCATGCTGGACCGCGACGCCGACGGCGTGGTCATCGCCGTCAACGCCCAGCAGGGCGACGGCGCAGACGTGTCCTGGCTGTGGGACGTAAAATTCGAGGACTTCGACGGCATCGCGGTCAAGGCCGCCGGCGAGCGCGGCACGGACCTGGCGGTCCGCCTGTTATATGCGGGCATCGAGCACGAGCTGGTCCACGACGTGGTCAAGGCCATCCGCGCCTGCCCGCCGGGCCGTGTGGAGGTGCTGGCGAACTACACCGCGTTCCGCGATCTGAAACGGGATATGGCGAAGCAGGAGGACTACCGTGGCTAAGCAACTGACAATCGGCCTGATTCTGCCGGACGTTTTGGGCACCTACGGCGACGACGGCAACGCGCTCGTGCTGCGCCAGCGCGCCCGCATGCGCGACATCGACGCCGAAATCCGCCCATTCCTGCTCACCGACGAGATCACCGACGACTGCGACGTCTACACTCTCGGCGGCGGCGAGGACTCCGCCCAGATCCTCGCCGCTGAGCGCCTTTCGTCCTCCCCCGGCCTGCAGCGCGCCGCCGACAAAGGCACCCCGATCCTGGCAATCTGCGCGGGCCTGCAGGTGCTCGGCCACTCCTTCAACGCCGGCGGCCGCGAGGTCAAGGGCATCTCGCTTCTCGACGCCACCACCACCCCCCTTTCCTCCCGCGCCATCGGCGAAGTCACAACCACCCCACAAGGACCGCTTACCGCCGCCCTGACCGGGTTTGAAAACCACATGGGCGGCACCGTGCTCGGCCTCGACGCCCAGCCCCTCGGGCGTGTCACCCGCGGCATCGGCAACCTGGACGGCACGGCAGAAGGCGTGGTCCAGGGCAGCGTGATCGCCACCTACATGCACGGTCCCGTGCTGGCCCGCAACCCGGAGCTGGCGGACCTGCTGCTCGCCCGCGCTCTCGACGTGGACCCGGCCGAGCTCGCACCGCTCGAGCTGGACGTGGTGGACAGGCTGCGCGCCGAGCGGCTGAAGTAGCTTAGAGCTTCAACCGGCCGCTGAGTGCGCGCGAGAGCGTGAGCTCGTCGACGAACTCCAAGTCCCCGCCCAGCGGCATGCCGGAGGCCAGGCGAGAGATCGTCAGCTCCGGGAAGTCCTTGAGCAGGCGCACCAGGTAGGAGGCAGTCGCCTCGCCCTCGGTGTCTGGGTCGGTCGCCAGGATCACTTCGTTGACCTGCGGGGACTCCTCCCCCTCGAGGTCCGGCAGAACGCCGCCAATGCGCTTGAGGAGCGGCGCGATCGCCAGGTCCTTCGGGCCGACGTTCGCCAGCGGGTCAAGCGCCCCACCGAGCACGTGATAGCGCCCGGAGTACTCGCCGGTGCGCTCGATGACCTGGATATCCTTGGCGTCCTCCACCACACACACGGTCGTGGCATCGCGGCCGGAGTCGGCGCAGATGCGGCAGACCTCCTCGCGGGAGACGTTGTTACAGATCCGGCAGAACGTCACTCCGTCGCGCACCGCGGCCAGCGCTGCGCGCAGCCGGTCGATATCCTCCGGCTCGGTTTTGAGCAGGTGGAAGGCAATGCGCTGGGCTGATTTGGGCCCGACGCCGGGTAGGCGCGAGAACTCGTCGATAAGGTCCTGCAGCGGGCCTTCAAACATGGCGGGTGCCTCCTTGACTCTTTACACGCCAAAGCGCCCGGCCCACGGCCAGGCGCTTATACGAGCTTTACGCGGGTTTAGAAAATGCCGCCGAAGGGGATCTCGCCCTCACCTGCGGGCTGGCCGCCGGTCGGGCCGCCCTGCTGGCCCAGGCCGGAGCCGCCGGTCAGCGGGCCGATCTTCTCCTGCGCGAGCTGGCCAGCCTTGTTGTGCGCATCGCGGTACGCGGCGAGGATGAGGTCCTGCAGGGACTCCACGTCCTCCGGGTCCACGGCCTCCGGCTTGATCTCCAGGTTGGTGATCTCCGCGCCACCGGTCATGGTGACCTTCACCAGCTCGCCACCGGCGGTACCGGTGACCTCAGCGGCCAGCAGCTCCTGCTGTGCCTGCTGCAGCTGTGCCTGGACCTCCGCTGCCTGGCGGATGAGGTCCTGCATATCGGTCGGCATGTTCGGCTCAGTCATGTTGAGCAACCTTTCTACGTTTGTTTTTCCTCGCGGGCGATGTTTAGGCACTAGTGTACCCGCATCTCCGCGCCATTAAGCCCCTGCTTGCTGACAGCGAACGCCGCGTTACAGCGGCTTCGCGCCAAGCTCTTTACTCAGCAGTTCCATGGCGACCTCGGTGGCGTCGCGGTGGTCGAGCGTGCCCTCCTCCGAGATGGCCTGCTCCGCCATATCGCGCTCCTCTTCCTCCCGCGTGTACGGCGCAGCCGCCGGGTCCTGCGGCAGGGGTGCGGCCCCGGAGGCATAGGGGTCGTAGTCGGGCTCGTCGTCCATCGGCTCGGGCGGCAGCGGAATCTCGTCGCGTTCGCGCTGCGCCTTCTCCGCAGCCTTTCGGCTTGCGGCCTGCGCCGCAGCCTTCCAATCGTTGGCCTCGGCACGGGCTTGCGCACCGGGGTTGGGCCGCGGCGTTGTAGGTGGAGCAGGTGCCTCAGGTTTGGCCCCCGCAGGCTCCTCGGGCGTGGGCTCGTTCGATCCCGCGCCCTTGTTCGGGTTCCACACCTGCTCCGCGCGCGGTTGCTGCCGAGGCTGCACGTTCGCCGCCTCCGGGCTGGTGCCCACTACGCAGCGCACCGCGACCCGGTGGCCTAGCTTTTCTTCAAACACCGCCACGATGTCGACGTTGTTGCGCTCGGAGTTGATGCGCTCGGCAAGCGCGCCGGTGTTGTGGCCGATCACGAGCGTCTCGCCGTCCATCCCAAGGGGTTTCGCCTCGGTGAGCATGATCTCGGCGACCTTGTTGCGCTCGCCCACCGACTGCCGCAGGGTGGTCCAGTCGCGCACCACACGGTCGTAGAGCGCGTCCAGGTCTGTACCTTCTGTGCTCTCTTGACTTGCAGCGGGCTCGGGCTGTGCGCGTTCAGATTCAGGCTGCACTGGCTCCGGCTGCGGTTCAGCTGGCTTCGGCTGCTCGGGCTCAGGCTGTGCAGGTTGCGCAGGTTGAGCTGGCTGAGCAGGTTGAGCTGGCTCCGGCTTCCGTACCGGCGGTGCCGGCTGCGGCGGCGGGGTCGACTTGCTGCGTACCTGGCCCGAAGCCGCGGCTGCTGCAGCGGCCGCCGCAGCAGCTGCTGCAGCGCCCCCGCCAGAAGTTCCACCCGACGCAGCTCCAGCAGCGCCAGCACTCGACTGCGCTGCGACGCTCTCGCCCAGGGTAAGCAGGTGCGCCATCATCACCTCGAGCAGCAGGCGCGGGGAGGTCGCACCGCGCAGGTCCGCGATGCGGTCGTTGACCTCCGTGGCCAGGGCGGACAGCTGCGCGGGGCTGAACTGTTCGGCTTCGGCGCGGAGGACGTCGGCGCGGTCCACGGGGGCGTCGACAAGCCCTTGCCCAAAGGCGTCGGGCACGGTACGCACCACGAGCAGGTCGCGGAGCCGGTCGAGCAGGTCGAGGGCGAAGCGGCGCGGCTCGTGGCCGGACTCGATGACGTTGTCGATGGTGTGGAAGATCGCGGAGGCGTCGCGTGCGGCGAGGGCGTCGATTGCGCCGTCGAGAAGCGAGAGGTCGGTGACGCCCAGAAGCGGCAGCGCCAAGTCGTAGGTCAGCCCGTCGGGGCCCGCGCCGGCGAGCAGCTGGTCCAACACGGACAGCGTGTCGCGCGGGGAGCCGCCGCCCGCGCGAATGATCAGCGGGTAGACGGTGTCTTCCACCTTCGCGCCTTCTTCGGCCACCACGCCCTCGAGTAACTCGCGCATCGCCTGCGGGGTGAGCAGGCGGAACGGGTAGTTGTGGGTGCGCGAGCGGATCGTGCCGAGCATCTTTTCCGGCTCGGTGGTGGCGAAGATGAAGATGAGGTGCTCCGGCGGCTCCTCCACAATCTTCAGCAGCGCGTTGTTACCGGACTGGGAGATCATGTGCGCCTCATCGATGATGAAGACGCGGTAGCGCGACTCCGCGGGTGCGAACATGGCGCGCTCGCGCAGGTCACGCATATCGTCGACGCCGCCATGTGAGGCCGCGTCCAGCTCCATCACATCCAAGTTTCCGGAGCCGCCCGGCGCGAGCGAGCGGCAGGACTCGCACACCCCGCACGGGGTCGAGGTCGGCCCCTCCACGCAGTTCAGCGAGCGCGCAAGGATGCGCGCGGACGAGGTCTTGCCGCAGCCGCGCGGCCCGGAAAACAGGTAGGCGTGGTTGATGCGCCCGTTGTCCAGGGCGGTGGACAGCGGGACGGTGACCTGTTCTTGGCCGATCACTTCACCAAAGGTCGCGGGACGATATTTCCGGTAGAGAGCCACGCCGTCTAAGTCTAGGCATCGCGGTGCCAGTCGGCCATTGCCGCTCCCCTGCGCCGCATCCGCCGCTCCAAGACGGCCTCGCCCTGCTCCGTGGCGATGGCGTACTCGTCGTCGGTGAGCAGCGCCAGCTCCAGCAGCAGGGTCAGCCGCCCGGGCTCGCGCACAAGCGGCGTGCCCTGGGCAAACAGCCGCGGTTCGCGCAGAAACCCGTGGCGCACGCTCACCCCCTCCGGCAGCTCCACTCGATCCAGCAGGCGCTCCAGCCCCACCCCGGGCTGCGCGGGCACGCCGAGCTCGAGCAGCATCGTCGCCGCCGCGCCCAAAGTGGCACCGAGCAGTTGCTTCTCGACGCCACCACGCACCACCAGTTCACAACGCACATCCGTGCCTGTCTCCCCCTCGAGGGCGAGCCCGGTATCTACCTCGGAGAACCCGCAGGTGGCGGCGATGCCTTGGGCGGCAAGGGCTGGGAAGGGGGCTGGTGGGGCGTCGATAAGCGAGGGCTCGGCGGGAAAGAAGGAGCCGAGCCACTCGGCGGCCTGGTTAGGCCTCACGCTGCTCGATCGCGGCGAGCAGGACGCAAAGCGCGACGCCGTCCATGGCCTCAGCGACCTCGTCCAGCGGCGGCATCGAGGGAGCCAGGCGCAGGGTGCGATCCTGCGGATCCTTGTGCAGCGGGAAGGGCGAGCCGGCCTGTGTAAGGTTGATGCCTGCCTCCTTGGCCAGCTCCCACACGCGGGTCGCAGTGCCCTCCGGCACGTCGAGGGAGACGAAGTAGCCGCCCTCGGGCCTGGTCCAAGTCGCGATGTCGTAGCCGCCGAGGCGCTCCTCAAGTGCCTTGTTGACCGCCTCGAACTTCGGGGCGAGCGAACCGGCGTGCTTGCGCATCACCAGGCGTACACCCTCCGCGTCGTGGAAGTAGCGGGCGTGAGCGAGCTGGTTGACCTTGTTCGGGCCGATCCCGCGCACGCCGGCGAACTTCTTGTACCACTCCAGGTTCTCGGCCGAGGAGGCGAAGAAGGCGACGCCCGAGCCCGCGTGGGTGATCTTGGAGGTCGAGCTCATGTACCAGAAACGGTTCGGGTTGCCCGCGTCCGCGGCGATCTGCAGCACGTTCGGGTTCTCCGGGAACTCGTCGGTCAGCGTGTGGACGGCGTATGCGTTATCCCAGACGATGCGGAAGTCCGGCGCGGCAGTTTCCATCTTTGCCAGGCGCTCGATGGTCTCGCGCGAGTAAACGGAGCCGGTGGGGTTGCTGAAAACCGGCACAGTCCACATGCCCTTGACCTGCGGGTCCTTCGCCAACTCCTCGACTGCGTCCATGTCCGGGCCGTGCTCGCCCATGGGCACGGTGATCATCTCGAAGCCGAAGAGCTCGGTGATGGCGAAGTGACGGTCGTAGCCCGGCACCGGGCAGATCCACTTCAGCTTCTCCTCGTCCTTCCACGGGCGCGGCGAATCGTTGTTGCCGAACATGCAGGAGAAGGACACCAGGTCAAACATGATGTTCAGCGAGGACGCATCGCCCGCGATCACCAGCGCCGGATCCACGCCGAGTACATCGGCCCACAGGTTGCGGATGTCCGGGATCCCCACTGCCCCGCCGTAGTTGCGCACATCGGTGCCAGCACTGTCCGTGTAGTTGCCCTTCCCCGGCAGATCGAGGAGCTCGTTGGCAAAATCAAGCTGCTCGGACGACGGCTTACCGCGCGTCAGATCCAGCTTCAGCCCCTTCGCCTGCAGTGCGGCGTACTGCTCGCGGACGTCTTTTGCCAGTTCAGCAAGTTGTTCCTGGGTAAGCTCGGTCAGCGGCGTGTGTGCCATGTGCGATTCACGCATCCAATCATGGGTCGGCGATAACGTTTTGACCGCGATCATACCGTGGACGACGCAAAAACCGGCACCCCGCAGAATTGCGGAGTGCCGGTGATTTGGCGGAGGATGTGGGATTTGAACCCACGAGGGTATTGCTACCCGCACGCGTTCCAGGCGTGTGACATAGGCCGCTAGTCGAATCCTCCAATGAGTAACGCTCACAGCGTCGGTGCAATACTTTAGCGCATGCGTCCTACCGCACCAAAACCGCAGCACATAGGCACGTAGGCCGGAAAGGTTTGGAGCTTGCGCGGCGTGTTCGCTACAGTGTTGGGCAGGATCCCACGCGGTGCTTATCTTGTGAACTCCCCCAGGGCGGGAACGCAGCAAGGGTCAGCGAGCTCTGGCAGGTGCGTGGGGTCCCCTTAGTTTTTGTGGGGCTTGTATCGGGGCGGGTTTTAGATGTGTGTAATTTCCGCCCTCCTTTGGCGAGCCAAGATGCGTGTCCTGGCTGTCACCTACGCCCGACCCAAATGGAGCTAGCTCCATTTAGACCAACCAGCTTCCCGCGACCTGGCGTTTTCCAACCGCGCCAGAGCCAAATGGAGCTAGCTCCGTTTGGGACAACCAACGGCACGACAGGCCACCGGGAATCCCGGCACAAAAGCACACATTTTGTCGCTTAACCCCGAAACCGTGAAAAATCCGACATGCAAATGACGAACCGGAGCCATTCCCCCAGGTCACTAAAGGGGTAGACGTAAAATTTTTCACGCCAACCTCACATGCACTCCGAATCTTCGCGGACTAGACTTGGGGTAGGCTTAGTTCCCAACGACCAACTACATCGAACGAAAGGCACAACCACCATGGACACAAAACTTCGTGACGTCATGAATAACCAGGTCACCGACGAGTACCTGGCCGCATACCTCTACCGCCACCTGGCCAACGAGATGGACGCTCTGTCCTTCCCGGGCATGAGCGCCTGGTTCGCTGAGCAGGCACGGGAGGAGTGCGACCACGCAATGAAGTTCACCCAGCACCTGCTGGATCGCGGCGAGCGCGTCGAGCTGAAGAGCATCGAGATCGAGGCACCGCGGATCTCCTCGCCGGTCGAGGCGTTTAAGGCGGCGCTGGAGCACGAGAAGAAGGTCTCCGAGTCGATTCGTCAGCTCACCCGCGTCGCAGACGAGGTGGGCGACCTGGAGTCCCGCAGCCTGCTGACCTGGTTCCTCGATGAGCAGATCAGCGAGGAGTCCTCGGTCAGCGAGATCATCGATCAGCTCGAGCTCGTCGGCACGGACGGCTCCGGCATCCTGCGCATCGACGCTACTCTCGGCGCTCGCGACTCGAGCAACTAGCCAGACACAACTAACCAGACCAGACCCAGGGTTCGCGCGGCAGCGACCCTGGGTCGAAGTCTGTCAGCAGCGCGTCCACGGTCTCCACGCCGGGGCAACCGATGGAGGCCGCAATCTGGCCGACGACCTCCCCGATTTCCTGCTCGCGCAGCATCTCCCGCAGCGTGACGGCCCCGTCGCGCTTGGCAAGTCTGCGGCCTTCCGCATTGACCACGAGCGGGACGTGCACGTACTCGGGCTGCTCGTACCCCAGCAGGTGCGCCAGGTACGCCTGCGCGGGTGCGGAGAACATCAGGTCGTCGCCGCGGACGACTTGGTCGATACCCTGCTCGCCGTCGTCGACAACCACGGCGAGGTTGTACGCCCAGTCGCCGGCCTGTACCTGGTTGAGGTTGCCGCCGCGTCGGAGGATGACGTCGTCAATCGCCCCGACCACCTCACCGGCGTAGAAGTCACGCACGCTCCACTTAGCGGATTCAGCACGCAGCCGTAGGGCGGGCATGCGGCCCTGCTCGGCAAGGTCCGCGCGCTTAGCCTCACGCTGCGCGTCGGTGAGGTCGCGGCAGGTCCCGGGGTACATGCCGGGCTGGGCGTGCGGGGCGCTTGCAGCCTCGCGGATGTCGCGGCGGGTGCAGTAGCACTCGTAGACGTCGAGCTTGGCCAGCGCGGCGCGGTAGCGCTCGTTGTTGTCGGACTGGTAGGTCACCGGCGGATCAAATGTGAGCCCCAGCGCTTCCAGGTCTGCGATCTGGCGTGCTGCGGATTCCATGCTGGAGCGCTCCGAGTCGATGTCCTCGACGCGCAGGTAGCACGCGCGATCGGTCTGGCGGGCGAACAGCCACGCGAGCACCGCGGTGCGCAGGTTGCCAAAGTGCAGGTCGCCGCTCGGCGAAGGCGCGTATCTTCCAGCAGGCATGCCCCGAGACTACTTCCCCTGTGGTTGAATACTCACTCGTGACACTTCCTTCCACCTCGCCTCCCGCCACCCGCTCGCCGTACTCGGTGCTGCTCGCGGTGTTCTGCGCGGTCTTTCTCATCTCCAACATCACGGCCCAGAAGGGCGTGGAGTTGGGGCCTTTGATTACCGACGGCGCGTTCTTCCTCTTCCCCATCTCCTACGTCATCGGCGACGTGATCGCGGAAGTCTACGGCTTCAAGGCGGCCCGCCGCGCCATCTTCACCGGCTTCGGCATCGCCGTGCTGGCGGTGGTCTCCTTCTACATCGCGATCTGGCTGCCTCCGGCCGGTTTCTACGACATGCAGGACACCTTTGCTGCCGTCCTTGGCTTGGTGCCGCAGATCGTGCTGGCCTCGCTCGCCGGTTACGTAGTGGGGCAGCTGTCAAATGCGTGGGTGCTGCAGAAGATGAAGGACCGCTTCGGCATGGAGCACCTGTGGGCGCGGCTGATCGGCTCGACCGTGGTCGGCGAATTCTTGGACACGCTGCTGTTCTGCGCCATCGCCGCTAGCGTGATCGGGATCGCCACCCCGGGCGACTTCATCAACTATGTCCTGGTCGGCTTTGTGTGGAAGACGCTAATGGAGGTCATCTTGTTGCCTGTTACCTATCCGACGATTGCGTGGGTGCGTGGCGTCGAGAAGCGAAATGCCCAGCTGGCAAAATAACGATTCCCTTACAACTCACTGCGATTGGTCGACGCGGCCGCGATGCGTCGTTATGTTGGGGCACGTTGGTTCCCGCGAGGGGGCGAACGATTAGTAGATACGCAACGAAAGGATTAGCACAATGGGCGTTTTTGATAAGGCAAAGGATGCACTGAACTCCGACAAGGCCGAGCAGGTTACGGACCAGGGCCTGGACAAGGCCGCTGACGCCGCAAAGGACAAGCTGGGCGAGGACAAGCACGACAAGGTTGACCAGGTCCGCGAAGCTGCGGATAAGAAGCTGGGGAACGAGTAAGCACTCGTCCAACTTCTCCCCCCGAACGGGTCTCACGCTTTCCACAGTGTGGGACCCGTTCGGCGCATTTATGGGATTTTTACGATTTTCGCCCCGGAGCTGAGCCCCCAATAAATCGGCGCTGAGCGCCGCTTCAGAACGACCCAAGACATGCCCGCTGCGCTGGGAGATCACTCTCAGTGCAGCTAGACTTATAGACGTGACTGCACAAGATACTTCCGCGCCCGCCGCCGGTTCAGTCGAGCACAGGCTCCTGGACACGGCCGCACAGATTCTGGGCCGCGGCGACAAAGAGGCGCTCACGCTAGAGCGCGCCGCTAACCAGGCCGACATCCCGCTGGACGAGGCCCGCGCGCTCTACGCAGATGATGCCGCCCTCTTCGCCGGGGTCACCGAGTTCCTCAACGACCGCCTGCGCGACTACGCCGACCGCGAGCTGGCGAAGCTCCCGGAGGATACGCCGATCATCAAGCGCGTACTGGCAAACGCCACCGGCTACTTCAACGCCGCGCTGGACAACCCGACTTACTTTGCGGCCTACAGCCACTCGAAGGTCACCGAGGACTTCCCCAACATCGAGGACGAGATTACACGCCCCCTCAAGCCGGACGCGTTCCCCGAGGTCAGCGCGCGCGTGCTCAACCTCCTCGTCGAGGCGATCAACGAGCTGGGCCACCCGATCCAGGAAGAACTCCTGATCACCGGCACGCTCGCCCTGCTTTCCGAGGCACACGGCCTGGCGCACCTGGCCACCTTCGGCATCATGCGCCACCTCTCCCCGACCGCGAAGCGCCAGACCTTCCAGGCCGCCATGAACTCCATGCTCTCCGGCATGTGCAACACCATGAGCGAGGGCAACATTCTCCGCTTCGACCCGGGCACCATCCCCGGCCCGGCCTCCGAAACCTGGACCACCCTGGCCAAGGACATGCCACGCGGCACCAAGGACGAGATCCGCGAGGCCATCCTGCGCGGTGCCGCCGAAGAGGTTGTGGCGGATGGCCTGGCCAACTTCTCTCTGAAGGACGCAGCACAGCGCGCGGACATTCCGCTGAAAACTGCCACCCAGCTTTTCGACGGCGACCAGGCCCTCCTCCGCGAACTGGAGATCTACCTCGACGAGGCGAACACCCAGGCCATCATGCGCCAGGCGGCGTGCGTCCCCGACGGCTCGCCGAGCCTGACCTACATCAAGGCCGCTGGCTTCGGCTACGTCGAGTATGCGCTGAGTGACCCGGTCGGCTTTGTCGCGCTGATCGAGATCTCGAGCCGCTCGATCGTCCCCGTCTCCTTCGACGACGAGGGCGGGATGTCCCAGCCTTTCGACATGGGCAAGGCCTTCACCTTCCTGATGAACATCGTGCGCGACGCGATCTCCGAGTCCGAGGGCCCGCGCTCCACCTGGGTCCTCTACACCCAGATGATGGCGCTGTGGGCCGCCGTGCACGGCATCGCCCAGCTCGTCACGGTCGGCGCGCTGCGCTATCACACCCCGGAGTTCTGCTTCCAGGTCAGCTCCCGCATCATGGACATCGGCCTGCGCGGCATGATCAACGTGCTGGAGTTGCGCCCGAACTAACTGCGCCATGACACAATGGGCAGCATGGATCGTGCAGCAGTGCCCGCCGCCCGGGCGGTCGACTTGGTCAAAACCTACGGCGAGGGCGACACGCAGGTGCGCGCGCTCGACGGGGTCAACGTGGAGTTTCGCCGCGGTGAGTTCACCGCCATCATGGGCCCTTCCGGCTCCGGCAAGTCCACACTGATGCACGTGATGGCCGGGCTCGACTCGGCCACCTCCGGCGAGGTCTTCCTCGGCGACACGGAGCTCTCCTCGCTTCACGACGGGGCGTTGACCACCCTGCGCCGCGACCGCCTCGGCTTCATCTTCCAGTCCTTCAACCTGGTCCCCACCCTGACCGCGGCGGAAAACATCACGCTGCCCACGGATATCGCCGGTGGCACCATCGACCAGGAGTGGTTCGCGCAGATCACGCGCCGACTCGGCCTGGACGAGCGGCTCACGCACCGCCCCGCCGAGCTCTCCGGCGGCCAGCAGCAGCGCGTGGCCTGCGCCCGCGCATTAGTCTCGCGCCCGGAGATCATCTTCGGCGACGAGCCAACCGGCAACCTCGACTCCAACTCCTCTACCGAGGTCCTGCGCATCCTGCGCACCGCGGTGGACAGCGACGATCAGACCGTCGTCATCGTCACCCACGACGCGCGCGCCGCATCCTTCGCCGACCGCGTCATCTTCCTGCGCGACGGCGCGATTATCGACGAGCTCACGCACCCCACCATGGACGCAATCCTGCAGGTCATGGCCGGGATTGAGGTTTAACGCATGCGCCCGATGACGAAAGTGTCGCTGCGCAACGTTGCGGCCCACAAACTCCGGCTCGCCCTGACCGTCCTCTCGGTCGTGCTCGGCACCGCGTTCCTGTCCGGAGCGCTGATGTTTACCTCCATGCTCTCCTCCACCTTCGACTCGGCAGTGGGCACGGTCCTCGACGGCACCGACGCGGTAGTCAAGGGCCCCATGTCGCGTGAGGAAGCCGAAGCCATTGCCGACGACCCGGCGGTGGCGCGGACCAATCTTTTCGCCGAAAAGTCCATTGTCGCAGCTTACGAGGACGAAACCGCCATCCAAATGAAGATGGGTGCCTCCCGCCTGGGCCTCTACTACGGCCCAGACGAGGCTGTCGGCGCGCCTACCGAGCTTGTCTACGGCGACGCGCCGGAGCAGGTCGGCGAGGCCGTAGTCAACCGCAACGGCGCGGAGAACTACGGCATCGAACTCGGCGAGCGCCTCATCGTCGTCGACCGCGACGGCCGCCAGGACATCACCGTCACCGGCTTTTACGACCACGAACTCGCCCAGCAGTCCTCCCTGCTGTTCCGGGTCAACCCGGAGACGTATACGGAGTACTACACGCAGGGCGACACGGTGCCCGCGCTGACGGTCGCGGGGCGAGATACTGAGCCGGAAGCGCTCGTCGAGAAGCTGCGTGCGGCGCACCCCGACTTAGATATCAACACCGGCGAATCGGTCGCGGAGGAGACCAGCAAGCAGATCCGCGACGCGTTGAGCTTTGTCAGCTACTTCCTCATCGCTTTCGCGCTGGTGGGGCTTTTGGTGGGCACCTTCCTGATTGCCAATACCTTCTCCATGATCGTGGCGCAGCGCACCAAGGAGTTCGCGCTGCTGCGCGCGATCGGCGCGACCCGCGGCCAGATCACACGCTCGGTGGCGCTGGAGTCCGCGCTCGTCGGCGTGCTCGGCTCCGCCCTCGGTGTGGCCGGCGGCGTGGGGCTCGTCGCCGCGATCAAGGTGGCGATGCGCGCCTACGGCATGGAGCTTCCCGATACCGGCCTCGGCCTTTCCTGGCAAGCAGTGCTTGTGCCCCTGGTCGTCGGCACCGCGGTCACCATCGTCTCCGCGCTCACGCCCGCCCGCCGCGCAGGCAAGGTCCGCCCGGTCGAGGCGATGCGCGCCAGCGAGTCCGCCACCCCGCAGCCGCTCAAGGCACGCACGATCGCCGGCCTCATCCTCGTCGTCCTCGGGGTGGCCGCGGCGGCCGTCGGCATGAGCTGGGAGGACGGCTCCGCCGGGCGCCGCGCCGCGCTCGTCGGGGTGGCCGCGCTCGGCGCGATTAGCGGCCTGTTCCTCGCTGGGCCCGCGCTCAGCCTGCCGGTGGTGCCGCCGTTCGGGCGGGCGATCGGGCTGCCTTTCGGAGCCGTCGGCAAGCTGGCGTCGACAAACACCAGCCGCAACCCGCGCCGCACCGCGACCACCGCCTTCGCGCTCATGCTGGGCATCGCGCTGGTCACGGTGATCGGCATGCTGGGCGCGAGCATGAAGCACTCGCTCGACGACATGGCGAAAAGCGAGTTCAGCGCCGACTACGTCCTCTACGGCCCCGACCTCGGCTCCTTCCCCGTGCCCAGCGATCTGCCGGAGCGGCTTGCCGACGTCCACGGAGTCGGCACCATCACCAGCTACAGCCAAGCACCGGTGACGGTGGATGGTGAGTACGGCCACCAGCTCGGACAGGTCGGTGCCACCGACCTGATCCACGGCGACGCCGCCGACCTGCTCCAGCTCAACATGGTGGAAGGCTCTGCGGATCTCACCGGCGACACGCTGATCGCGCCTTCCCGCATCGCCGCCGAGCGCGGTTGGCACGTCGGCGACACTGTTGAGATCGCCGCGCCCGGCGTCTCTACCGAAACGACGACGGTGACCGTGGGCGGCATCTCCGAGGACTCCAACGTGCTGCAGACCTTCGTCGTGTCCGCGCAGGCCGCCGCCAAGGTGGCGACGTGGCGAGCGGAGACGATCCTGATGGTGGGTGTCGGCGGTGACGGCACTGTGGACGTTGAGAAGCTGCGCGCGAACCTCGAGGACGCAGTGCGCCACGACATCGTGGTGCAGGTCCGCTCCGCCGAGGATGCGGCCGGCGAAGTCGGAGCGCTCATCGACCAAATGCTGTTCATCCTCTACGCACTGCTCTCACTTGCCGTAATCATCGCGGTGCTGGGCATCATCAACACGCTCACGCTGTCTGTCATCGAGCGTCGCCAGGAGATCGGCATGCTGCGCGCGGTGGGTACGCAGCGCAGGCAGGTGCGCACCATGATCACGCTCGAGTCGGTGCAGATGTCCGTCTTCGGCGCCGTCCTCGGCGTCCTCCTCGGACTCGGACTCGGCTGGGCGTTCCTCACCGTGCTGGAGAGTCAGGGCATGTCCTCGATTATCGTGCCCTGGCGCATGATCGGCATCGTGCTTTTGGGCTCATTGGTCGTGGGCGTGCTCGCCGCCCTCTGGCCGGCCCGGCGCGCCGCTGCCACCGGGCCGCTGGAGGCAATTGCCGACTAACTTTTCCGCGAAAAGTTTATTGCCCCTGGTCACCGGTCTGGAGCTGGGGTGACTCAAAAGTCATCCGCAAGTCCAGCGCAGCGAGAATCTTCAGCAGGGTATCAACCGTCGGGTTCCCCAGCCCATTCTCGATTCGGCTGAGTTCAGCCTGCTGAATCCCGGCACCGTCGGCCACCGCTTGCTGGGATAGACGCCTATTCTTCCGCACAGTAGCCAATGTCGTCCCGATAGCGTCGCGCTCGGCAATCTCTGCTTTGAAAGCGCCCGCCGCCGCCTCGTACACCAGCTTCGCCTCGGCCGAAGCGCCCTCTTTGTACGGTTTGATGAACTCTTCGTACTTCGTCGTGGACATTACCCGTGCCTCCCTCTCCGCCGCTTTGAGTAAGCACCACTTTATGTGGTTTAACACATAGCTGCAATGGGAGGCCCAAAAGCTAACTTTTCCGCGAAAAGTTCGTTACCGCTGGTTAGCGTAGTACCGCCCCAT
Organism: Corynebacterium sp. HMSC071B10; assembly: GCF_001814825.1. Classification (NCBI taxonomy): domain Bacteria; kingdom Bacillati; phylum Actinomycetota; class Actinomycetes; order Mycobacteriales; family Corynebacteriaceae; genus Corynebacterium; species Corynebacterium sp. HMSC071B10. The sequence continues at coordinate 41,457 of NZ_KV817997.1, forward strand.
GAACTCGTCGCGGTACGCCTCGTAGTCGCCGGCGTCGATGGCCGCGCGGATGTTGTCCACGAGCCGGATCATGAACTCCAGGTTGTGGATCGTGCACAGGGTGCCGGCCAGGAACTCCTTCGCCTTGAGCAGGTGGTGGATGTAGGCGCGGGAGTAGTTCTCGGAGACGTAGCCGCCGAACTCCTCGTCCACGCCGGAGAAGTCGCGCTTGAAGCGGGCCCCGGCGAGGTTCATGCGCCCGTCGAGGGTGTAGACGCCGCCGCGGCGCCCGAGCCGGGTCGGGGCCACGCAGTCGAAGGTGTCGGCGCCGGCCTCGACGGCAGTGAAGATGTCGTCCGGCTCAGAGATGCCAAGCAGATGGCGGGGCTTGTCCGCAGGCAGCTCGTCGGTGACCCAGCCGACGATGGTGCCTAGGTTTTCCTTCTCCAGCGCCCCGCCGATGCCGAAGCCGCCGAAGCCGCGCTTGCCCTCCTCGCGCGCGACGCGGTCCAGCTCGAGCAGGCCGCGGGTCGCCTGGCGGCGCAAGTCCTCGTATTGCGCGCCCTGGACCACGCCCCACAGCGACTGCAGCGGTTTGCCGGTGCGGGCGCGGGTGAGCCGGTCGTGTTCGTCCAGGCAGCGCTTCGCCCAGCGGCGGGTGCGCTCCACTGAGTGCTCCTGGTACTCGCGGGTGTCCACCAGGGTGGTCAGCTCGTCGAAGGCGAACATGATGTCGGCGCCGAGCTGGTGCTGGATCTGCATGCTCACCTCCGGGGTGAAGCGGTGCAGGGAGCCGTCGATGAAAGACTTGAAGTCGACCCCGTCGTCGTCGACGCGGGCCATGCGGTCCTTGTTCGCGGCGCGGATGTCGCTCTCGTGCAGGTCGGCGACGTCCATCGCGAGCACCTTCTTGAATCCCACGCCCAGGCTCATCACCTGGAAGCCACCGGAGTCGGTGTAGGTGGGGCCGTGCCAGTTTTCGAAGGCAGCGACCCCGCCTGCCTCGTCGACGATCTCCGGCCCCGGCTGCAGGTACAGGTGGTAGGCGTTGGACAGGATGGCCTGGGCGCCGGTGCCGCGGATCTGCTCCGGGGTCAGCGTCTTTACCGTCGCCTTCGTGGCCACCGGGATGAACGCGGGCGTTTGGATGTCGCCGTGCGGGGTGTGGATCGTGCCGGTGCGGGCGCGGCCCAGCTCGGTGCCAACGTCAAAGGAAAGATCGGTACTCATCGGGCAGGCTCCAATACTTCGGTCTCGGGGGTGTCTCTTTGGTCCTCAAACTCGTGCTCCAGGCCAGTGCCCTCCACGTCCACGTGCGGCAGGATCCGGTCGAGCCAGTGCGGCATCCACCAGGTGGAGCGGCCCAAGAGGAACATGGTGGCGGGGACGAGGGACATGCGTATGAAGAAGGCGTCGAAAAGCACGGCGGCTCCGAGCGCGAAGCCGAAGATCTGAATGAACGGCAACGGCTGGTTAATAAAGGCGACGAACACCGCGATCATGATGATTGCGGCGGCGGTGACCACGCGCGCGCCCTGCGCGAAGCCCTCGACGGCGGACTCGTGGACGGCGCGGATTTCTGCTTCCGGGTCGCCGGCGCGACGCAGCTTGAGGTAGTGCTCGCGCATGCGGGTGACCAGGAAGACCTGGTAGTCCATGGCCAGGCCGAAGGTCACGCCGATGAGGAAGATGGGCAGGAACGACAGGATGGGGCCTGGCGTGTTCACCAGGCCGAACAGCCCTTCCTGCCAGAACAGGACGGTCACGCCGAAGGCCGCGCCGACCGAGAGCAAGAAGCCTAGGCCTGCGACCAGCGGCACCATGATCGAGCGGAACACGATCATCAGTAGCAGGATCGCCAGGCCCACCACGATCGCCAGGTAGAGCGGCATGGCCCCGCTGAGCTCCTCGGTGATGTCCATCTGCACTGCGGTCAGGCCGGTCAGCCCGATCGTCACGCCGGTGGCGTCCTCGACCTCGTGCAGCGTCTGCCGCAGGCCGTGGGCCACATCCAGGGTGTACTCCTCCTCCGGGCCGCCCTGCGGGTGGGCGACGATCTGCGCGGCAGTCATGTCCTCGTTGGCGCCGATGAGCTGCGCGTGCTCGATCCCGTTGACCGTGTTCGCCTGCCCGACCGCGTACATGAACGAGGCCAGCGCCGCTTTCTCCGCGCCGCCCGTGTCGTCGGGGATCGCGTCCATGTAGGGCTGCAAGCTTTCCGACGCCGGGTCGGCCGCATGCGCGTCCACCACAATCAAAAACGGGGCGTTCACGCCCGGGCCGAAACCCTCCGCCATGAGGTCGGCGGATTTGCGCTGCGTGGTGTCCACGTTGGAGGTGCTATCCGACGGCAGCGCCATCTCCAGGTTGAGCACCGGGGCGGAAAGCGCACCGAGGCCGAGCACGACGAGCGCCATGACAGCGGCCGGGAAGCGGCGCACGAGGTTGACCCAGCTGCGGCCCATGGATTTGGCGTCCAAATCCTTGGCGGGGCGTGTGCCCGGGCCCGCGTGCCCCGCGATACCGGGGATGCGCCCGGCGAAGGCACGATCGCCCCACAGGCCGAGCAGCGCGGGCAGCAGCGTAAGCGCCACCAGCACGGAAACCAAAACGGTAAAGGCTGCAGCCAGGCCCATCCAGGACAAGAACTCGATCCCGGCGAGCACGAGTGCCACGAGTGCGACGAAGACGGTCGTGCCGGCGAAGACCACGGAGGAGCCCGCGGTACCGACCGCCATGCCGGCGGCCTCCGGACCTGGGAGTGTATGTCGTTCCTGCCGGTAGCGCGACAGGATGAACAGGGCGTAGTCGATCCCAACTGCCAGCCCGATCATCACGGCCAGCACCGGGGTGACGTCGTTGAGCTCCACCCAGTGGGTGGTCAGCACGATCGTCAGCGCGCCGATGCCCACGCCCACAATCGCGGTGACGATCGGCATTGTCGACGCTGCAAACGACCCGAACGTGACCAGCAGGACCAAGAACGCCACGCCGATGCCGATGAGCTCTGAGGTCGTGTTGATCTCAATCGGGTCGCCGAAGCCGGCGCCACCCGCCTCGACCTGGAGGCCCGCCTCGCGGCCGAGCTCCATCGCCTCATTGACCACGTCGCGGTCCGCCTGGTCCACCGACATGGAGGACTCCGCGCCGAACTCGAAGGTGGTGTAGCCGATCCGACCGTCGTCCGAGACCATGCGCAGGTTGTACGCGTCCACCTGCGCGGTTTCCTCCGGCAGGCCCATCTCCGTCATCTGGCCGACGATCATGTCCTGCAGCTCTTTGTTGACCTCCACCGGGTTGCCGAAGCGGTCTGTGCCGGTCAGGCCTTCGAGGTGGTCGCGGATGTAGCCGACGGTG
>NZ_KV817997.1:44892-85661 GCF_001814825.1 Corynebacterium sp. HMSC071B10
GTGATCCATCGCCTCCATGTACTCCGGCTCATCCAGCGTGCGGCCGTCCGGGGCGGCAAACACAAGGTTCACGCCCGGCGCGGTCGCGACGTTGCCCTCACCGGGGAAGTTCTCCTCCAGGGTGTCGAGCGCGGAGATCGCCGGGGTGCCGGAGATCGCAAACTCGGAGGTAAAGGGGCGCATGAGCGAGAGCGCTCCGCCCGCGGTGGCACCGAGGATGAGCAGCCAGGCCACAATGACCCGCCACTTGTGCAGGAACGACCATCGTCCCAGACGGAAGAGAAGCTTCGCCACAGATCACACGGCCCTTCGAGTGTTGAGGTTTAAAAACACGTGCAGGTACTCGGCCCATCATAGTGGGCGGCGCACGCAGGCTAAAGAAAAAGTGGCGCACCCCGGGCATTCGGGGTGCGCCACTGCATTTGGCGGTAGCGGCGGGATTTGAACCCGCGGAGGTTTTACCCTCACTCGCTTTCGAGGCGAGTACCTTCGGCCGCTCGGACACGCTACCGCCAAACAGAATAACGGTTAGGCGCGCCCGGCACCAAATCCTTGGCCGGTTTACTTGTCCTCGTCCAGCTTGTCCTGGACCTTGCCAGCGACCTCGTTGAACTTGTCCTTGACCGCCTCGCCTGCGTCCTCGAGCTTCTCGCGGACATCGCCGGAGAGCTGGTCAGCCTTGCCCTCGTTGGAGAGCTTCTCGTTATCGGTTACCTCGCCTGCGGCCTCCTTGGCCTTGCCCTTGAGCTGGTCTGCCTTCTCATCAAAACCCATGTCAATGCTCCTTTGCATTAGAAAGTTCGTTCTTTGCCCCACCCTACCTACGCCAACGCTCGCCGTGTGTAACGATTTGGCATCCGTAATTACCGCAGCTCGGCGAAGAAGTCGCCGAGCAGTGTGGCAGCCTCATCTGCCAACACCCCGCCGCGGACTTCGACGGTGTGGAGGTGGCGGGGGGTGCGCAGGGCGTCGAAAAGCGAGCCGACGGCACCCGTTTTCGGCTCCCACGCGCCGAAGACCAGCGATTTCACGCGCGCCCCGAGGATCGCCCCGGCGCACATCGTGCACGGCTCGAGCGTGACCACCAGCTCGCAGCCGTCGAGGCGCCACGTGCCGAGCTCGCGCGCCGCCGCCCGGATCGCCTCGACCTCCGCGTGGGCGGTGGGGTCGCCGTCTGCGTCGCGCCGGTTCACGCCGCGGCCCACCACCCGGCCGTCGGGGGCGTAGACGAGCGCGGCGACCGGCACATCGCCCGGCGGGGTCTCGGCGGCCAGCTCGAGCGCGGCACGCATGCGCGTCTCGGCCCGGCGCTGCGGCGCGCTAGTCGTCATCGCCGAGCGCGTCGGCCAGCTCGTCGCCGAAGCCCAGCTCATCGGCCAGCATGAAGGCGAGGTCCTCCGGGTCGGCGTCCTCATCAAGCAGCACGCTGAGCCGCTCGTTGGACAGGCCGAGGTCCTCAAAGAGGTCGAAGTCACCGTCGGCCCACGCGTCCACCATGTCCAGCTCGTCCGGGTCGATGTCCGGCACGTCCAGGCCCGCCTCGGCGAGCACTTCTTCGGCGAAGTCGTCGTCGACGGCCATCGTGGCGTCGGAAAGCAGCACCAGCGCCCGCGCAGGCCCGGGCCGCACCACCACCAGATAGTCGTCCTCCACGTTGAGCATCGCGAACGCGGGCCCCTCGTTGCGCAGGGCGCGCACCGCGCTTATCGACGCCCCCACGTCCCCAAACCTGTCCTCATACTCCCGGACCTGCCACGCGCCCTCACGCCGCGCCACTGTGACGGCCCAGCCGCCCGCGTAATCCTCGCTCATGCTCGCCCACAGTAGTCGGCACGCGGAGACAATGTCATTAGAATGAAGCGTGTGAACCAAAGCACCCGCCTCAAACCAGTCTGCATCATCGGCCTCGGGCTGATCGGCGGCTCCATGCTGCGCGATCTCGTCGCCCAGGGGCACACCGCCTACGGCTACACCCACTCGCGCAACGGCACCCGCGCCGCGCAGCGTGATGGCTTCGACGCGAGCAATTCGCTTGTCGACGTCCTTACGCGCGCCCAAACCGACGACGCCCTGATCGTCATCGCCGTCCCCTTCGACGCGGTCGCCGAGGTCCTCGACGCAATCCAGCTCCACGCGCCTGACTGCGGCATCACCGACGTGGTCTCGGTGAAGAAGCCTGTCTACGAGCTCGTGCTTGCCCGCGGCATGGGCGAGCGCTACGTGGGCGGCCACCCGATGGCAGGCACCGAGCACTCCGGCTGGGTCGCCTCCAAGGAGGGCCTGTTTTCTCACGCCGCGTGGGTAGTCACCTACGACTACGCCCTGGACGTCGACCGCGTGCCCGACTGCTGGTCCGCGCTGTTCGCCCAGGTGTGCAAGCTCGCCGCCGCCACCGGCGCGGAGGCCGTCCCGGTGCGTGTCACCCCCCACGACGAGGCCGTTGCCCGGGTTTCCCACCTGCCGCACGTGCTCGCCGAGTCGCTGGCGTTAGTTGGCGATAAGGGCGGCACGCTCGCCCAGTCGTTGGCGGCGGGTTCTTTCAAGAGCGCCACCCGCGTCGCGGGCACCGACCCAGCCCTGGTGCGCAACATGTGCGAGACCAACGCCGAATCCCTGGTCCGTGTGCTTGACGAGTACATCGACCTGCTTCAAACCGCGCGCCAGGACCTTTCCGGCCCGGCGCCTTCAATGAAGCAGCTTTCCGAGAACGGGCACCGCGCCTACACGCGTATGAATGCCCGCTCGGGCGCGCGACGCGAGTCGGTCTCCCCCATCAAGATCTCCTCGCGCCCGGTAATGCGCCTGCACCCCGGCGCACCGGGGTGGGTGCAGCAGCTCAAGCAGATTGAGTCGCTCGGCGGCCGCGTCGAGGTGTTCTAACCTACTCGTTCTCGCGGCGGCGGCCGAGGAAGATGTAGGCGCCGCCGGCGAGCAGCAGCAGGATGCCCAGGGTGATTACCGTGGTCATCGGCGTACCGGTCTCGGCGAGATCACCATCGCGGCTGGACTCGGACGTGGAGTCCGAGCCGCCCGACTTGTTGCTCACCGTCCGCTTAACCACGGAAGACTTCTTCGCCGCAGCGCTGGTGGAACGGCCGGTGGACACGCCGCCGGTCATGTTGGCGCGGCTGTAGCTCGGGCCAGGCGTGCTGGACGTGGCGCTGGTGCTGGTGCCCGTGCTCTTCGCACCGCCCGGTTTCGCTGCGCCGCCGAGCGCGCCACCAGCACCTGCGAGGGCGGCAACCGGGCCGAGGAACGTCTTCAGCATCGGCTCGACCTCCTTCATCACCTCGAGGATCTGCTGCGGCTTCGTCTTCTCCTTGTTGGAATTGGAGCGGCCCAACACGAGCTCGCCGGAGTTGTTCGAACGGTCAAACACCAGGCGACCGTTGTTGTAGCCATCCGGTGCCTCCTCCAGGGTGATGGAGACGTAACGGTCCGTGCTCTGCGGCAGCTCCGCGGTGGCGACACCGTCCGCATCCGTGATGCCGATGATCTTCTTGTCCGCCATCAGCACCGCACCTCCGACCGGGCTACCGCCTTCGGTCACGACGGTGATGCGCACGTCCTTCCGCGGGTACTCGGTGGCGTTGGAGGTCTCCTTGCGCAGGCGGATCTCTTCACCGTCCATGGAGCGATCCACGGTGAAGTAAGCGGCCTCGTAACCAGACGGCAAGTCCTTCTCATTCGCCTTCACGCGGATGGACTCTTCGCCCTCCGGAATAGTCAGGCGCACTTCGCCCTTGCTGTTGGTCTCGCCGATCTTGTCGTTGTTCTGGTCCATCACGGCGATGCCACGCAGGTCCTTGAAGTCCGCGTCCACCAGCTTGATCTTGACTTTCACGGCCGCGAGATCGGTTGCGGTGGGCGGGGTTGTCCCGGATGGCGTTGTGGTGGTGGTCGTTGCCCCAGTCGGCTCGGTCGGCTCAGTGGGCTCAGTTGGATCAGTGGTCTCGGTGGAATCCGTCGGCGTCTCCGTCGACGTCCCCTCCTCGTCCGCGTGGAACTGCACGCGCAGCGTGGTCTCGCCCGCGCTGACCGGGTGCAGCTCGCCGCCGGCGGCAACCTGCACGTCGCCGAGCTCTGCAGGCAGGGACAGGCGCGCCTGGCCCTCGCGGTCCGTCTTGGCGTAGATGGACGGATCCTCGTCCACGATGACGTCGTAGTCGCGCACGGCGCGGCCTTCCTCGTCGGCAACGGTGACGAGCACGTCGCGCGGGGCTGCGGCCGCAGTCGTCTCTGTATCCTCGGTGGCCTCAGTGGTCTCAACCGGCGCAACGGGAGCGGCCGGCGCAGCAGGTGCCTGCTGCACGCTCGGCTCGGTGGCCTCTGCGGGCTTGGTCTGCACGCTCGGAGACTTCGGCTCAGCGGCCTTGGACGGCTCTGCGGCAGGCGTCTTCGCCTCCGCGGTCGTGGTCTGCGGCTGCGAGGACGGGCGGTACCAGGCACCCGCGCGCAGACCCGCGAGGTTGAGGTAGTTCTCCGTAATGCTCTTTCCCTTGGCCGTAGCCACGAGCAGCGGGTTGGTGTCTACGTCCTTGACCTCGACGGTGCCAGCCTGATCGTCCGCGAAGACGAGGTTGCCTGCGCGGTTGGTGTAGGCGTAGTGCAGCTCGCCCAGCTTGGAGGCGTCCACGCCGCGCGCCACCTTCAGCGGGGCGGCACTCATGCGGCCGGAATCGACGTCCAGGGTCCACAGGTAAGGCTCGCCCTTAGCCTCGTCGGAGCTGACCGCGTAGAGGGTGTCCGCGTCGCCGTCGCTAATCGAGCCCCATGCGCGCGGCAACTCCGCATCGGTCTTGCCGTTGACCGCAAGCTCCTGGGAGTCGAACTTCAGTGGGCCGTCGAAGGGGGTACCGGATGCGTCCCTCGACAGATCGAGCGTGTGCAGCGTATCGCCAGCGTCCAGCACGAGGGTGCCGGTGCGGGTGAAGGCGGCGGAGGTGGTGGAGGGGTCCAGCGCCCCGTCGACAAGCACCTTGCCCAAATCACGCAGCTCACCCGTGATCGGGTGGATGCGCAGCAGGTGGCCGGCGGGCTTACCGGCACCGCCCTTGGACAGGGCGTAGACGCGGTCGTTGACCGGGTTGAGCGCGAGTGCAGTGTACGCCCAGCCCGCCGAGGCGAAGTGCGCGGCGTACGAGCCAGAACCGGCCGGGTCCTGCGGCGCGGACTTCGGCGCGAGGTCCGCCAGTTGAGAGAGCAACGACGGCTGCTGCGCGGTAGCGACGGGGGTGATGGCGAACGTGCCAGCGACCGCCGCCGCGAGCGCGACGCAACTCAGCTTGCCGGTGTGCTTGCTCAATGTCATGTGGTACCTCTCAACGATCTGCAATTTTCTTGCACGGCTCAATCGGGCGCATCCAGCCCAAACCATTACTAATGTATCCGTGTTGGCAGCTGTTCTCAATACACAACGCCGCCAATTTTCAAGCTGTACAAACGCTAAAAGCCCGCCGCTTAGCGACGGGCTTTCAGACGTGCTCCCTGGCTGGACAGAGAGTAGGCGCAGACTAGGCGTTGACCGGGGAAGGCTCAGCCGCTGTCTTCAGCTCCTGGCTCTTCTCGCCGTCCTTATCCTTGTCCTTGCTGTCCTTGTCCGAGCTGCCGCCACCCTTGCTGCTGCTCAGGTCCTTGCCGGACTCGCAGGCGGCGTAGGTCAGGCCGAGCGCCAGGGCACCGAGGCCGATGATGCCGACTGCCAGCACTGCGGCCGGGACGGCCGGGTCGATCTCCGCCAGCTGGCGGGAGATCTGGTTCATCCACGCCGGACGCTGGATGTTCAGGCTCGGCATCGCCTTGTTGAACTCGGCTGCCGCAGCGTTGAACTGGTCCTCGAACAGCACTGCCGCGCCGCCCATCGCCGCGATCAGGATGCCGATCGGGATCAACCAGGTCGCCGGGTTGGACACCGAGGAGGTCTCGCTGATGCACTTGCCTAGCGAGCTGCCGTCGGCCGGCGACTCCTCCGGGAACTCAAGCGGGCGATCGAGCAGGAGGTACTCGACGTTCTCCGTGTCGTTGTCGCCGCTGATCTTGAGTTCCTTCGTCTCCAGCAGCGCGCCGATGCCGTTGTCGTTCTTCTCCGGATCCAGCGGTTCCGCAAGAATCACACCACCCGGGTTGCGCATCTGCAGGATGTAGGCACCCTCGCGCACGCCCTTGAATTCGAAGCTGCCATCGCTCAGGCTCGTGGTGCCAACCGCAGGCTGGCCGTCGCGCGACTGCAGGGTGATATCCATGCCGCCGTACGGTTCGTCGCCGTCATCGAGCTTGCCGTTCTTGTTGGAGTCGATGTACAGCTTGCCCAGGAGATCGGAAACCGCAGGCAGAGCCGCGCCTTCCTCGACCACGATGTGAGCGTTGCCGTCGATGTTCTCCTTCGGGGAGATCACCAGCAGGCCGGAAGGATCGTCGCCGTAGTCCGGCTCCTCCTCGAAGATCCGAGAGCGCTTCGGCGCCGGCGGTGCCTCACCGGAGGCCTCCGCCGCGTTGTGGTGGCGGGTGCCCGGCTTCAGCGGGGGCAGCACGCCCTTGAACACGGCGCGCTCGCCCGGCAGCAGGGTGCCGGTGAAGCCCTTCGGCGGGATGATCTTCATCGGCCGGCCCTTGCCCGGGTTGTCCGGGTCGAAGTCATCCTTGTCGCCCTCGTAGATCATGTCGGTGACCTTCACGTTCTCCATGCGGGTGGAACCGGTGTTGACCACCTCGTAGGTGAAGTAGAGGTTGCGTTCAGCCGCCATGCGGACGGCCTTCTTCGGGTCGCTCGCGATCTGCGCGTTGACCTTCTTCATCAGCGACATGTCCATAAAGGTGAGGTATGCCTCGTCCGGGGTGGAGGCGACCATGGCACCTTCAGACCCGTCCTCGTTCTTGAGGAAGCCACGGGCGACTGCGATGTTTGCAAACGCACCACTGCCGAACGGCGGCTTCATCACCGCAGTGAACACCTTGGTCTCGCCCGGCTGCAGCGTACCGTCCCAGTTCTCCGGTGCCTTGATCGCAGGCCCCGCGAAGGGGTCCTCAATCTTCACGTTGTGCACCGGCTCATCGGAATCGTTGGTCACCACGAAGCCGTAGATCAGGTCCTCGTTCGTCGGCAGCCCCGGAGCATCCTCCGGCGTATCCGCGTCCCAACCCAGCACACGCTTCTTCAGGTCCAGGGTCTTCTCCGTCAGGTTCACCGTCGGCAGTGCGACGTCGTTCTTCGGGCGAACCGGAATGTACATCGGATCCACTTCTTGGACGCCCTCCGGGGTGAAGACCTCGACGACAGCGTCGCCCGGAATGACGTCGAGCTTGTAGTTGCCGTTCTCGTCCACCGGGACTTCCTTGGTATCACCGTGGGAGTCGGTGACCGTGACAACCACACCATCGATCGGGTTGCCGTTGCCATCAACGACGGCACCCTTGATCTCCGAGCGCGGAGCCACGACGTTAATCACGCCCTGGTGTTCCGGCTTGTCCTTCGTCACGTTGACGTTCTTCGGCCAGCCCTCCGGCTTGTCCCAGCCCTCGGGCAGCTCGAGATCAATCTCGTAGTCGCCCTCCGGCAGCACATCGGTGGTAAAGCGGCCGTTCTCGTCCACGGTCACGGCAGGCAGGGTATCGATCGGGTTACCGTCCGGATCCGTGTCCGTACCCTTGCCGCGAACGATCACGGTAGCGCCCGGGATCGGCTCGTTCTTCTCGTCGACAAGCCAGCCGTTGATCGTGCCCGGCTCGCCCTTGTCGCTCTCGTCGAGCTTCTTCACCGACGACGGGGTCGTAATGCGCCCGACGTCTGTGGTTTCACCACGGTTGACCTCAACCGTCTTGTAACGCGGGGTGCGATGGCCCTCGCCAGGCGTGACGATGAGGGTGTACTTGCCCTCCGGCACGTCCTCGACGACGAAGTTGCCGTTCTCATCAACGTTGATGTCGATGATGGTGCCGTCCTCGCCGCGCAGCTTCGCGGTCGTGCCCTCTACCGGCTCGCCGTTTTCATCGGCGATGCTGCCGGTGACACGCCCGGTCGGCGCGTCCTCCGGAGCGTCTGTCTGTCGATCCAGGTCAATAAACGCATCCGTCTGCTCGTTGCGCTTGATCGTGACCGTCGCGTCCTGCTCCGGTGCGATGAAGGCGCTACCAGCAGGCGGCGTGGTGCGCACCGAGTAGGTGCCCTCCGCCAGCTGGCCCCTGGCCTCACCGTTTTCGTCCGTGACGTAGGAGCGCTGATCCTCGCCCTGCGATACCACAACGACCGCCTTAGCGACGGGCTTCTGCTGATCCTTGGAACGGACAACCACGCGGAAGGTGCCCTGTGGGGCCTCATCCTTGACCAGGTTGATCCGGCCAATGTCGCGGTTCTTTCCAACCTCGACCTTCACGCGCGGCTGGCCTTCGGCCTTGTAGCCGTCAGCACTGGCGATCACGGAGTACTCGCCGGCGGGCAGCTCCTTCGCGGAGAAGCGCCCCTTCGCATTCACGGTCGCCGGGTAGGCCTCGCCGGACTCACGGTGCTTCAGCGCTACCGTCGCTCCGTCGACGACCTCGCCGGCGGTATCCAGCACCGCACCGGACACGGATCCGACCTGCGGTGCCTCCGGCGTCTTGTTGACCTTAAAGTCTGCGGTTGCTGTCTTGCTGCGCTCGACAGGAACCTCCTGCGTCTCCGGTGCGTCGTAGCCCTGCGGCACCGTGGTCACCGCGACCTCGTAGCGGCCAACAGTGCGGTTACCTGCGCGGTACTTACCCTCTGCGTTGGTGGTCGCGGGAGTTTCCGCACCATTTTCCAGGTTGCGGATGCTCAGCTCGACGCCCTCGAGCGCGTTGCCTTCGCCATCGGTCACGGTGCCCTCGATGGAGCCAACGGTGGAGGTCAGCTCGATCTTGCCCAGGTCGACGCGCTCTGCCGCACCAACCTCGAAGATCTGGCCCGAGTACGGCTCGTAGAACTCCGGCGACTGGACGCGCAGTGTGTGTTCACCTGCGTCTACCGACACCTGGAATTCGCCCTTGCCGTTAACCGTAAGGGGCGTGCCCTCTGTCTCACCGGCAGCGACAAGCGTCAGCGTGGCGTTGGTGATGGCCTTGCCAGTATCGGCATCCACCACTTGGCCGCGCAGCGTGCCTGCCATGCGGCCCATGGTCAGCGTGACCGGGTCCGGGAACTCGCCAGCCACGACCGTGAATTCCTGGGAGTCACCTGCGTGGGTGTCGGTCTTCTCGACGGCGGCGGTGTACGTGCCAGGCTTAACATCCGTCACCGAGAACGTGCCGTCCCCGCCCGTGGTCTCCGTCGCAATTACGGTGCCCTGCGCGTCGGTGATTTTAACCTCAACGCCCTCGATGACCTGGTGGGCATCGTCCGACACCTGGCCAGTCACCGTGCTCTTGCTTCGGTTCACTTCGAGCTGCGCGGTTGCCGTCGCGCCCGGCTCGACCGTAAACGCGCTGGCCGCGGCACCGTACTCCTTGGTCGGGGCAACTTCGACCCGGTAGCTGCCCGGGCGCAGGTTGGAAACCGTAAAGGTGCCCTCAGCGTTCGTGGTGACCTTCTCCTCAACGCCGTCGCCGTAGATGGTCACGCTCGCGCCTTCGACAGCCACACCTTCTTCGTCGACAACCTTGCCCTCCACGCTGCCGTCAGCGCGGCTGACACGGAGGTCACGGTTACCCTTCGCAGCAGGTTCGACCTGCGCGTTTTCCGACGCCGCACCGTACTTCTCGGTCCCGACTACCTCGACGAGGTACTCGCCGGGGCGAATGCCCGCAAACTCGTACACGCCGTCATCGTTTGTGTCGGTGGAGCCGATCTCCTTGCCTGCGGCGTCCTTCAGCACAACCTTCGCGCCGGAAACGGCCGTGCCGGTGTCGTCGGTGACTTGGCCACCGAGGGAACCGTCGTTGCGCTTCAGCTCCAGATCGCCTGTCGACGCTGCGTTCGGACGCACCGTCACCTCGGTGGAGTCGCCACCGCGAGTATCGGTCGCATCGACCTTCGCAGTGAAGGTTCCCGGTGGGACCCCAGGAATAGCGTACTTACCGTTGTCATCAGTGGTGGCGGTTGCGGACCACACTTCCTTGTTACCGCTGCGGCGGTTGCCGTCGAGCTTGACGGTCGCGCCAACGACCGGAGCGCCGGCGTCGTCAAGCACAGTGCCCTCGACGCGGCCATCGGTCGGCGGCACGCCGACGTTCAGCGCTTCCCGGCTGTCCTCCACGATCGAGTTGAGGTCGCCGGATGCCTGGCCGTACTCGTCGGCAGCGAGCACCTTGTAGGCGTAGCGGCCCGGCGGGACGTTCTCTATGCTGACCTCGCCGTTGGCGTTAGTCTGCTTTTGCTGCTTGAAGCCCTTGCCAGTGACCTCGACAGTGGCACCCTGGATGGGTTTGCCCAGGTCGTCAAAGACACGGATCTGATATGCGCCCTGGAAGCGACGCACCTCGATGTCCTTCGTGGCCGTCTGGCCCGGGGCAACGTTGACCTCTTCGCTCTTCGCATCAGTGAGCGCAGTCTTCGCGACCGTCACCGTGTACTTGCCTGCGACAAGGTCGCCGAGCTCGTACTTGCCACCGGAAATGGTGACTTCCTTGTTGAACCCGTTGGGACCGGTGACGCGGGCCTTGCCGTCAGCAAGCACCGTGCCACCATCGTCCTTCACGGTGCCGATAATCGTGCCGCTGTCACGAGCAACCTGGAGGTCGACGGTCCGAGTCTTTTCAGGCTGGATCTCGACTGACTTCGAGGCACTCGAGTACTTTTCCTGGTCGCTGCGGGCGACGGTAACCGTCACATTGCCCTTGCTCAGGCCCTCAATTCGGTACTTGCCGTCCTTGCCAGTGGTCGCGCTCTTGTTGCCCGCCGTGACCTTGGCGCCAGCAACCGGCTTGCCAAAGTTGTCGGTGACCGTGCCCTCTACGTTGCCAGGCTCGCTGGCCAGGGAGATGCTCAGGTCGCCGGTCTTGCCCGGCTCAATGTTGACCTCGGCGGACTGCTTCTCCTTGTACGAACCTGGCTTGGCTGCGATGGAAGCCGTATACGCACCGTGGTCGAGGCCCATGATCGTGAAGCGCCCCTGGCCATCGGTCCTCGTGCTGAAAGTCTTCCCGGTCGCCTTTTGCGTCACCGTGACGTCGACGTTCTTGAGCTGTTCCCTGTCCAACGTCACCAGGCCGGTTGCCGTCACCGTTTTGTAGACCATCTGCAGGCCGAAACGCTTGGATTCACCCGGTTTGACGTCGATGTTCGCGTCTGTCCGGCCGCCCTGGAAGCGGTCGCTCTCGACAACTTCGATGGCGTACGTTCCGGCCTCTACGCCAGCAAAACTGAAAGTACCGTCCTCGGAGGTCGTCGCTGTACTGACGACCCTCTCCTTGCCGTCCGCGTCCTTACCCCAAAGCTTAAGCTCGACATTTGCAGGTTTTTCATCGGAGCCTACGACGGAACCCCACCCAGAGAGGGTCGCCTTGTTCTTGCTTACCTTGAAGTCTTGATTGGCGTCGCGTTCCGGCTGGACATTCAGCTGACCGCCACCGGATCCGTACGCCGTAGACCCCTTCACCTCAACGGTGTAGGTACCCGGCTTCAGACCCTCGAAACGGTAGTTGCCTTCCGCATCAGTTTTCACAGTCTTTTCGGCCTGCCCATTACCGCTGAGCTTCAGCTCCGCGCCGCTAACTGGATTGTTCTGCTCATCCAGCACTCGGCCCGTCGCGTTGCGGCGGTGAAGGTTTACAAAAATCTGATCCAGGTTCTTGTTGTCACCCGGCTTCAAGGTCACCGATGCATTGGTGCCAACAGTCCGATCAGTCGCCGCTACCTCGACGGTGTACTGCCCGTCAGGGATGTTGGTGATGCTGAAATAGCCATTGGAATTCGTCCGTCCCTCAAGGTTGGCCCCCGGAATCCTTACTTCGGCGTTGCGAACTGCGTTCCCGTCCTCGTCCTTGACCCAGCCGTACACCGACGCCTTCTGGGCAGTCAACGTGAGGTCGTGGGGCTCAGCCGTATTGTTCCGCAGGGGGAACGTCGAAGTGGTCTGCCCGGTGAAACCGCCGGTGTCGTGGACTTTGAGCTTGTAGTCCCCGATTGGCTTGTCTGCGAAAGTAAACGTCTGACCACGACGCACGGACCTATGTTCAAGGTAGTTGCCGTTTGCGTCTTGGAGCTCAACTCGTGCCTCGCCGATAAAGCTCACAGGTGCGTTCAGCTTGCCCGTTACGGTGCCAGTTTTTGCTGCTACCTGTACTTCTGCAGCGGCGCTTTTACCTGCGATGACTTTGACGGTTGTGGATCCACTCCTCGTCGTGTCGGTTTCGCCGACCTTGACTGTGTAGCTACCTTCCTTCAGGTCGGGGATGGAAAGACGACCGTCATTCCCGGTCGTACCGTAAGATTTCCCATCAATCTTAATTTCGGCACCTGAAACACCGGAGCCGCCGGAAGTCACGTAGGCGTTGACGGTTCCCGTCTGTGGCGCTACCGAAAGCGTCCCGTACCCCTTATGCGACATTCTTGGCTCCGGCGCATTACTCAGTCGCTCGCCGAAAACCACTAACTGGCTTGTCGCCGTTCCATAACGGCTCCCCGACAGTGTTAATGCCCCAGGAAGGTTCAGCGTGATATAAGAGCCATCGCCCTTACCTTCAACCTTGTAAACCTCCCCAGAGACAGAGGTCCCCCGATAGATGTTTTCCACCCACACGTAGTACTCATACGACTTCTCAAAGTCTTTGTAATCCCCCGTGGCTGGCTTTTTTAAAGTAATGGTGTTTACAGAGAGGTCCCGGGTCCCGTCGTTACGCAACTGTGCGCGCCAGCCCTTCACCCCGGAATCATAGAGTTTTTTCAGAACCTCCGGCGCACTTCTGCGCTCGGCTTTTGTCCAGCGTTTAAACGGAAGCCTATCCAACTCCGCGATGTAACGCAGTGTCGTGCCCTCTTGCGCCTGGGCCTCCGCGACAGGCAAAGCACTCTCCCCTACCGGTGTCGGAAGTGCAGGGACGGCCATGCCGCCAATTGCGAGCGAAAGCGCTGTCGCCGAGGCGATGACGGTCCTTTTCATTCCGGAAAACAGCCCGCGTGATGGCTTGGGGGTTCCGCGCATAGTTGTCTCCAATACGTAAGGTTGCACTTAGGTTTTTACGAGAGCTGGGAAAACTCTTTACAATTCTTATAGATTCTAATGCCGTAGACAGGCGTATGCCAACTTTTGGACTTAAGTCCACTCTTAGGCTGCGCTAATATAGCTTTCGCCGCCCAAGGCCCCCCGACATGCAAAAACCCCGCCGGAGCGGGGTTTCTGATCTGTGCGCCCGGAGGGATTCGAACCCCCAACCTTCTGATCCGTAGTCAGATGCTCTATCCGTTGAGCTACGGGCGCTTGTTATCAAAGCTCTGCGTTGACAACGAAGAGATACTTTACACCGCAACCTCGCAAGCACCAAAACCCCATTGCAACACTACTTTTAGCCACCTTTTTACCCGTCACCCCAGCGACGCTACCCAGGCGCCCGGGACAGAAAATTTTTCGCGATACCCTACTGAAATTGGCAAGAAGGTGATAGAAACATTGGGGTAAGCGAAACCGGACGTTGGCAATAGCTCATCATTCGCTGCCCACCTACACATAAAGGAAGGTCACATGGCCATTTTTTCTCGCGGCGTTGCTGCAAGCGCCCTCACTCTCGCCCTTGTGGCTCCGTCGATCGTAGTGCCGCAGGGCGTTGCGGAGGATCTGAGCACCGCCGCAACGACGACAGAAACCACCACAGGTGCATCCACTACCACCAGCCCGGCCTCCGAGCCGGCGGTGATCGATTGGAACTCGCGCCATGCCGTAACCTTTACCGGCGATGCTCCGGCAGTAGTAGAAGGCTTCATGCTGCCTGCTGGCTCAACTATCACGGCAAACACCTCCACTATTTTCAACTGGCAGGTTGAAGCAAATGAGGACGGCTCAGTGGCGCTGTCGCGCCCATCCGCAGATCTTTCTTTCACCGAAGGCGAAAAGGATGTTGCTGTCACTGTGACGCTGCCTGGTGGGAAGGAAATCAAGAACACACTGAAGGTCACTGTCGCTAAGCGTGCTTCAGACGCCCAGGGGACAGATCCCGACCTCGCGCGTCGCTACGAGACGGAAAACTTCTGGAACGAGGACACCGCCGCGATCAAGGGGCTTCAGGTTGACCCGAACTACACCTTTACCCCCACCGCAAACACCATCTTCAACTGGAACTTTGTGAACGACAACGGCACCCTAAAAGTGAAGCGCCCACAGTCCGCAGCAGCTTTTAAGAAGGGCGACGTTTCGATTCCCGTCAAGATCACCCGCGGTGACGGTTCCTCCTACACCTCTACCTTGAACCTTTCGGTGATTGACGAGATGCCGAAGGCAAAGTGGGAAAACGACTTGCCAGACTTTGGCGGCGTCTACGACGTTGACTTCGAGGGCAACATCACCAAGGTCATCGACGATTTTGATCTGCCAGAAGGCGTGTCGGTGGAAAAGAAGGGGCTCAGCCCTCTGGGATGGGGTGTAGCAACCCAAGGTGGAAAGATCCAGGTGACGGCACCGAATAACTTCATCCCCGGCGTCTTCACCATTCCGGTTGTGTTCAAAGACGGCAAGTCGGAAGTCGAGCGCACCCTGCGCATCAGCGCGAAGAACCCGGCCACGCCCAGCGGCACAATTGCTGACAAGGTCGCCGATTTCATTGGCAAGGTCGGTGGCGGTCTGCTCGGCGGGCTCACCGGCGGCGCAGGCGGCGCGGGCGGCGGTGGCCTGAACATCCTGTCCAACAACGGCAATCCGAACATCATCATCACGGACAACGCCAAGGCCGAGATCAAGGACAACCTGTCCAACAACGGCAACCCGATCATTACGGACAACGCCAAGGCCACCGTCGAGATCAAGGACAACCTTTCCAACAATGGCAACCCGGTGATTACAAATAACTTCAACCCGCACGACAACGGGAACAACAACGGCAGCCCGGACATCAAGATCTCCGACAACTTCAACCCGGTGGTCACCGACAACGCGAATGTCGAGATCAAGGACAATGCCAACAACAACGGCAGCCCTGACATCAAGATTTCGGACAACGTCAAGATCTCTGACAACGCGAAGGCCACCGTCGAGATCAAGGACAACATCAACCCGCACGACAACGGCAACCCGGAAGTAAATATCTCCGACAACGCCAAGGCCACCGTCGTCATCACCGACAACGCAAACGTCGATATCAAGGACAACGCCAATAACAACGGCAACCCGGACGTGAAGATCTCGGACAATGCAAACCCGAAAGTCGACATCAAGGACAACGGCAACCCGGATGTAAAGGTCTCCGACAATGCCAAGGCCACCGTTGTCATCACCGACAACGCGAAGGTCGACGTCAAGGACAACGCCAACAACAACGGCAACCCCGACGTGCAGGTCGAGGGTATCCCGGGCTCCTCCGGTGGTTCCTCCAAGCCGGGCGGTCAGGCAGGTCAGGGCGGCCCGACCGTGGACGCGAACGTGGGCCTGCAGCGCGGCTCTTCCGACCCGCGCTGCGTCGCCACCCTGGTCGGCGTAGGCCTGCCGCTGCTGGCCATCATCCCGCTCGCGCTGTCGACCCAGCTCGCGACTCCCGGCCTGGGCGCTGTGGGCAACCAGCTGAGCCGCGCGCTTACCGACGCCGCACGTGCCGCCGGCACCACCCCGGAGGCTCTCGCCGGCATCGGCGGCGGTGTGCTCGGCCTGTTCGCTGCGATCGTCGCGATCGCAGGCGGCGCCAACTGCATCCCGAACGTCGACAGTGCCGCGGTCTCTCTCGGCTCGGCAAAGCCTGCCCCGGTTGTGCCGACTGAAACGACCGAAGAGGCTACTCCCACCGAGGAGCAGTAGTCGAACAAACGACAAACCCCAGCTCACAAACACTGTGAGCTGGGGTTTTTGTTTGGTGCGCCCGGAGGGATTCGAACCCCCAACCTTCTGATCCGTAGTCAGATGCTCTATCCGTTGAGCTACGGGCGCGGTGGCGGAGACGACAGGATTTGAACCTGCGGCCCTCCGCAAAGAGGGCAACTCCTTAGCAGGGAGCCCCATTCGGCCGCTCTGGCACGTCTCCAGGCCTTTGCTCATCCTACCCAGTGCGCCCGCGACTTCCAAATAAGGCCCGTATAGTGGGCCGCATGAAGCTCAACACTGACCTCAAAGCCGGTGTCGCTACTCGCAGCGACCTGGGACCCGCCGCAGCTGACCGCGCCGATTGGATCGTGTGGGCGCTCGTCGACATCGAGTCCTTCTCGCCCCGCCTGCTTCTCGACGCCCCCTTGTACCTCTCCCCCAAACACGCCGCACCCGAGCGCCTGCACGCAGGCACGCTGCTCCTCGGCGTCCCGCTCGGGCAGTTCCCCGGCGCGGATCTGGACGGGGTGGACCCGCGCCACCCGGGCAACGCTTCGGTCACCCCTACCGCGCCACTGAAACTTTCCGACGTTGCGTGCATCGTTGGCGTCGAGCGCGCAACGGTCAGGCGCGCGCAGGACGCACTGCGTGACACAGAACTCTCGCCCCAGTTCCATACCACCCCGGAACTCTTCTAAGCCCAGCTACACTGTGGGGCATGACACATCTTCCCCGCCCTGACATCGACGCCGACGGCCTGCTTGAGTACTCGGTCGTCTTTACTGATCGCTCGCTGAACCACATGTCGCAGAAGTTCATCTCCGCCGCCCAGGAGATGCTCACGCTACTGACTTCTACCTACGGTGCCGATTCGGCCGCGCTTGTCCCCGCGGGCGGCACCGGCGCGATGGAGGCGGTGGCGCGCCAGCTCTTCCGCGGCAAGAAGGTGCTCATCCTACGCTCCGGCCTGTTTACCTTCCGCTGGAGCCAGATCATCGAGGCGGGCAAACTTACTGATTCCGTCCACGTGCTCAATGCGCAGCCGACCAGCCAGGATGCGCAGCCTGCTTTTGCGCCTCCGGCGTTGGAGGAGGTGCAGCGTGCCGTCGATAAGCATGCCCCCGACGTGATTGTCACCGCGCACACGGAAACCGCCGCGGGCCTGAGCCTGCCGGACGACTACATCTCGGGCCTGGGAAGCATTGCGAAGGCGCACGGCGCGCTGTTCGTGCTCGACTGCATCGCGGCGGGCGCGGCCTTCCCCGACATGGCGGCGCAGGACATCGACGTGCTGGTCTCCGCGCCGCAAAAATCGTGGTCCGGCTCCCCTGGCACCGGTTACGTCATGCTCTCGGAGCGCGGCCGCGAGGCGGTGCTTTCCAGCGACTCGGACTCGTTCACCCTGGACTTAAAGAAGTGGCTCGCGATTTTCGACGGCTACCGCGCAGGCCAGGCCGGCTACCACTCCACCCTGCCCACCGACACGATCCTGCACAACCTGGAGGTCATGAAGGAGTCGACTGAGGTCGGCCTGGACACGCTGGCAAGGAACCAGGAGACACTCGGCCGACTGGTCCGCGAGGCTGCCTACGAGCGCGGCTACCGCTCCGTGGCAGCCGACGGCTTCGAATCGAACGGCGTGGTCGTGCTGTACGCGAACACCCCCGAGCAGCAGTCGGGCGCGGCCTTCACACCCCATGGCCTGCAGATCGCCTCGGGCGTACCACTGAAGATTGGGGAGGCGGAGGACTTTTCCACCTTCCGCATCGGCCTGTTCGGCCTGGATAAGTGGGCCGACCCGCAGGCCGCAGCCCAGCGCTTCATCGACGTGCTGGACGCGCTTTAAAGTAGTTGGCGGAGACGAGGGGATTTGAACCCCTGGAGGTGTGACCCTCGCCGGTTTTCAAGACCGGTGCATTCGGCCGCTCTGCCACGTCTCCAACGGGTGCAAAGTCTACCGTATGGGCCCAAAGACTCCGTTATCCTGGGTGGGCATGAAAGCAATTGCACTGACAGACCCAGATAATCCCCGCTCGCTCGCACTGACTGACGTGCCGGAGCCTTCGCTTGACGACGGCACCGTGCTCGTCCGCGTCACCGCCGCCGGCGTCAACCGCGCCGACCTCGTCCAGGCGCAGGGCAAGTACCCACCGCCGAAGGGCGAGCCGGAGACCATCGGCCTGGAGTGCGCCGGCGTGATCGTGGACCCGGGCACCACGGACCGCAAACAAGGCGAAGAGGTCGGCTGCCTGCTCGCCGGCGGCGGCTACGCCGAGTACGTGGCCGTGCCGGAAGGCCAGCTCACGCCGAAACCCAAGAACCTGAGCCTGGAAGAAACCGCCGCCGTGGTCGAGGTGGCCTGCACCGTGTGGTCCAACCTGGGCATGGTCGCTGGGCTTCAGGCGGGCGACAAGGTGCTCATCCACGGCGGGGCCGGCGGCATTGGCTCCTTCGCCATCCAGCTGTGCAAGGCGCTCGGCGCGGAGGTCGCCGTGACCGCGGGCAGCGAGGAGAAGCTCGACTACTGCCGCGAGCTGGGTGCCGACATCGGGATCAACTACCGCACCCAGGACTTCGCGGAGGAGCTGAAAGGCTGGGCCGACATCATCCTGGACGTGGTCGGCGGCGCGTACCTGGAGCAGAACATCAAGTCGCTGGCTGTCGACGGCCGCCTCGTCGTCATCGCGCTGCAGGGCGGACCCAAGGGGACCCTGTCGCTGGGGCGGATGATGCCGCGCCGCCAGTCCGTCCACGCCACCACCCTGCGCGCCCGCCCGCGCCCGATGAAGGCGCGCATCGTCGCCGACACCGTCGAGCACGTCTGGCCGCTCATCGAGTCCGGAAAGATCGCGCCAAACGTGACCAAGACCTTCCCGCTCGCCCAGGCATCTGAGGCCCACGACTACCTCGATTCCGGCGCCCACACCGGAAAAGTCGTGCTCACGGTGGGTGAGTAACTTTTCGCCGAAAAGTTAGGCCAGCGACGCGACGGTGCGGATGAGCTGCTCGATGTCGGTCTCGGTGTTGAAGGGGCCGAGCCCGATCGTCACCGCGCCGCCCATTTCGTCGACGCCCATGTCGGTGAGCAGCTGGCTCGGCCGAGCCAGGGTCGAGACGATCCCGTGGGCCAAGAGCCGCTGGTGCACCATTGCCGACGGCACGCCCTGCACCCCGAACATCAACCGGGGAATCCGCTCAATCGCCGAGCCTTCCGCCGCCTCGCCGGACACGCCGACAATGTGCACGGCAGGCAGGGTACCCAAGAACGTATCCAGGTCCTCGCGCAGCCGGTCAAAGTAGGTGGCGGTCTGCCCCATCGAATGTGTCAGGCGGTTGCGGCGGGTGGGTCTTCCCTGAGCGCCTTCGACCAGCGAGGCGTAGTGCTCCACCACCGCGGGCACCCCGCCCGCAAGCCCCGCGGAGACCTCCATGTCGAGGGCCGCCGCGTCAAGGCGCCCAAACATCGCCTCGTCACGGAAGACGAGCGCGCCCAGCTGCGGCCCGCCGAGCTCCGAGAGGTCAACGGCGAGGATGTCCGCACCCCAGGCGTCGAAGGTGATCGGTTTGTAGGGGGCGTAGGACGTGACGTCGACAAGCACCCAGGCCCGCGAGCGCTCCCGCACCCGCTCCACGATCTCACCCACGCCGATGATGGTGCCGAGCTCGGGGTGCGCCGCGGGTACGGAGACCAGGCGCGTCGCGCCGTCGACAAGCTCGGCGAACTGCCAGGCGGGCAAATCGCCCGTGGCGAGGTCGGCCTGCGCGAACCTCGTGGGCGCGCCAATACGGCGCAGTTCCTCCGTCAACTGCGGGCGGTCCACCCGGTTGAGCACGAGCGCCGAATCGTGCCGGAAGAGGGGCTTGAGCGCCACCGCCAGCGACATATACAGCGCAGGCAAGCTCGGGCCGAGGACGACGCGCCCCGGCGTCGCCCCCACCAAGTCCGCGACCGCAGACCGCGCCTGCTGCACGTAGGACTCGCCCTCCGGACGCCCCAGCGAGACCCGAGAATGCGAACCCGAGCCCGGCTCCGGCGGCGCGACCGAGGCAGACAGGCGGAACGAGCGGGCCACCGCCGCGGACACCCGCTCCGGGATCTGCGGCGCATCATGGGCGTTGAGGTAGGTCCAACCGTCACCCAGCGAGGTGTACAGCCCGCGCACACTCGCAACATCGAACGCCATGCCACACCCCTCTACTTTGCATCGACGGCATGAGAACGCACCCAATTATGCCCGGTTGTCCCCCGGCGCGCACACTGCCTGCTCCGGGGCGAAAAGCTGCAAAGCGGACAGTTGACGCTAGGGTGAGAAAGGTGCAGGACTTTCAACAACTCCGCGCGGACGTCACGCGCATGACCAGCGACGCAGACCACGACACCCCACCGTCAAAGTCGAAGACGGTGGGCATGGCCTTCCACGACCTCGTTCGCGGCTGGGGCCAATACGAGCTCTGGCTGCAGCTGGGCTGGCAGGACATCAAGCAGCGCTACCGCCGCTCCACGCTCGGGCCGCTGTGGATCACCATCGCCACCGGCGTGATGGCGCTCGCGCTCGGCCTGCTGTATTCCATGCTCTTCCAGATCGAGGTCCGCGAGTTCCTCCCGCACGTCACCGTCGGCTTCATCGTCTGGGGCTTCATCTCCGGGTGTATCAAGGACGGCGCGAACGTATTCATTGAGAACGAGGGGCTGATCAAGCAGCTACCCTCCGCCCTCTCCGTGCATGTTTACCGCCTGGTGTGGCGCCAGCTGCTGTTCTTCGCCCACAACATTGTCATCTGGGTGCTGCTGGTCATCATCTTCCGCATCCCGCTGACCTGGCAGACGCTGCTCGCGGTGCCCGCGATGCTGCTGCTCGTGCTCAACGGCGTGTGGGTGACCATGCTCTTCGGCATCATCGCCACCCGCTTCCGCGACGTCGCACCCCTGCTCGAGGCGCTCGTGCAGCTGCTCTTCTACGTCACTCCGATCGTGTGGACCACCCAGACGCTCAAGGAGCAGGGCGGTGAGGTGGCCCAGCGCGCCCTGCTCGCAGAGATCAACCCGCTCTACCACTACTTGGAGATCGTGCGCGCCCCCATGATCGACCAGCCGGTGGCCGCCTACCACTGGGGCATCGTCGGCATCTGCACCGTCATCGGCCTGGGCATCACCCTGCTGGCGATGCGCCAGATGCGCTTCCGCGTGCCGTACTGGGTCTAAGAAGGAGTCCACAAATGGTTTCTATCGACACCTACAACGCCTGCGTCGACTTCCCCATCTTCGACGCCAAGTCCCGCTCGCTGAAGAAAGCCGTCATGTCCTCGGCCGGCGGCAAGATTGGCAAGAACGCCTCCAACACCGTGGTCGTCGAGGCGCTCAAGGACATCAACCTGCACCTGCGCGAGGGCGACCGCGTCGGCCTCGTCGGCCACAATGGCGCCGGCAAGTCCACGCTTTTGCGCCTGCTCTCCGGCATCTACGAGCCGACCCGCGGGGTTGCCGACGTCCGCGGCCGCGTCGCGCCCGTCTTCGACCTGGGCGTCGGCATGGACCCGGAGATCTCCGGCTACGAGAACATCATCATCCGCGGCCTCTTCCTCGGCCAGACCCGCAAACAAATGAAGGCAAAGATGGACGAGATCGCCGAGTTTTCCGAGCTCGGCGACTACCTCAGCATGCCGCTGCGCACCTACTCCACCGGCATGCGCGTGCGCCTCGCGCTCGGCGTGGTCACCTCCATCGAGCCCGAGATTTTGCTTCTCGACGAGGGCATCGGCGCCGTCGACGCCGCCTTCATGGCCAAAGCACGCGTCCGGCTGGCAGAGATGGTGGAGCGCTCCGGCATCCTGGTGTTCGCCTCGCACTCCAACGACTTCCTCGCCCAGCTATGCAACACCGCCCTGTGGGTGGACAAGGGCGAGATCCGGCAGGCGGGCCTGGTCTCGGACGTAGTGGGCGCCTACGAGGGGCCGGAAACCGGCGAGTACGTCGCGGAGCTGGTGGAGCGTTTCCACGGGGACCGTCGATAAGCTGCCGGCAATCTATGACGACATCATTCCATTTTGTGGCGTTTCCCCAGGAGCGGGTGGAATCGTTACAAAGTTATTCCGAGCCGCTTGACGACGACTTCTTCAACCACCGCTGCCGCAGTTGCCAATGAGACGCTCGTGAACCTCAGGGGCGCCCACTGTTCGGCAACGAGCATGGAGTTGATGTAGGCGTCTTTCTTCCATTGGCGGTCTTCACCGTGGTGGGCGCCGTCGTACATCACGCCGATCCGGGGTTCTTTGATGGCGAGGTCCAACGTGGTGACGATCTCCTTCCCACGCCGAACAACCACCTGTTCCTGCAGGGTAAGGCCATATTTTTGGATGACGTCGCCGAGCAGCAACCGGAGTTCCGTTTCCTTCGGCGAGTCCGCGTAGGGACTCGAATGCGCCAGGACATCGCAGATCCAGCGTTGATTGAGTTGGCTCCTTGCGGCACGGAGGACTCTTGCGGGGTCGAGGCCCAGGTGGCGCCGGGAGGCGTCAACAAGCTGGATAGCCCGTACCGTGCGCCGGTCGAGTCCTTCGATAGCCTGCACGTGCCACGCCACCTCCTCCCGCCACAACAGCCTGAGCGACTGCACCAGCGCAGCATGCGGCTCACTCGCGCGAAGTTTCCAGCCGCTGTGCCTCAGGTCCCAGACTTCGCCCACCGCGCCAGTTTGCCGAACTATCGACGGCCGGTGCGCCCCCGCCGCCTGATGCTCGCGGCAGTTTTTGTCCATGAGCACGGTGTCCTGCCCCTCGACAAAGAACGGCAAACCGTACAACGCGAGCGCCCCAAACCCCACCACCACGGTGCCGGGGCGGTCGATGGCGAAGGCCAGCGCGCGGTGCACCGCCCTGACCGGGTAGGCAACCCTTTCGGGGTGGCGGGCGGCGTTGGCTCGAACTTCCTCTGGCGGCAGAACGTCGCGTAGGAGAACGCCAAAGCGGTCGGTGATCTGTGCCAAGGGCAGGTTGATGTCGCCCAGAAGACCGCTTTTGACCTCGACCTCCATGCCATCGTGCAAACGCCTCATACCTTGTTAGACGTTGCGCACCCCGCGCCGGTTCCCTCGCTGCGGGAAAGACAGGGCACAATACACAGCATGAAGCACGCGCACAATGCACTGTTGGATCCGAATGGCACGACCGCGGCGGTAATCGTGACGCATCAGCGGGCCGAGTTGTTGCGGCACTCCCTCAACCAGGTGGCGGGGCAGACGCACCCGGTTGACTGGGTAATCGTGGTGGATAACGGCGCAGAAGACCATGTCAGGGAGATGGTCACTGCCCTGGACAACGGGGTCTACCTGCCCAGCCACACGAACTTGGGCGGCGCGGGCGGTTTCGCCTACGGCTTCCTCCACGCGCTCGCGCTCGGCGCGGACGCGATCTGGTGCGCGGATGACGACGGCCGCCCAGCCGACGAGCACGTCCTCGCCGAGCTCTACCGAGTCGCCGAAGCACACGAACTGCACGAGGTCAGCCCGATCGTGGCGAATATCGACGCCCCCGAGAAGCTCGCCTTCCCGCTGCGCCAAGGCACGGTGTGGCACCGGCGCGTCGACGAGCTGGAGGGCGACTTCCTCCCCCAGTACGCCTCGCTGTTTAACGGCGCACTGATCAGCGCGAAAGCCATGGAGCGCATCGGCGTGCCGGACTACCGCCTGTTTATCCGCGGCGACGAGGTGGAGTACCACCGCCGCCTCGCACAGTCGGGGCTGAAGTACGGCACGGCGCTGACCACCAGCTACCTGCACCCGGACGGCTCCGGCGAGTTCCACCCGATCATGGGCGGGCGCGCGCACGCGCAGTGGCCGGATAACCCCACGAAGCGCTACTTCACCTACCGCAACCGCGGCTACATCATTAACCAGCGCGGGATGAAGAAGATGCAGCTGCAGGAGGTAGTCCGCTTCGGCTGGTTCTTCCTCATCGAGCGCAAGAACCCGCGGGAATTCTTCCAGTGGCTCAAACTGCTGCGCCGCGGGGCGCGCGAGGACTTCCGCCGCTCCTAGCGCGGGTCCTGCTCGGCGATGATCTTCGTCTCTTTCCTAAAGATCACGCGACGCTGCAGCACGAAGTTGGTCACGGTGGCCACCCCCTGCGCGATGACGAAGGAGATGCCGTCCTTCCACGGGTTCGTGTCAATGCCCATGGCGATCAGCGGGCCCTCCGTCCAGCGGTAGAGCAGGATCTGCACCACAAACGTCACCGCGTAGAGGAAGAAGACCGCGCCCGCCTTCTTGGCGTTGACCTCGGCCTGGAAGGCGAACCTGGAGTTGAGCAGGTAGGCGATCAGCGTGCCGAAGACCCAGCCAACGGCTTTGGCCATGTCACGCTGAGTGCCGACGAGCTCAGTGAGCGAATACGTGATGCCAAAGTCAATGACCGCGCAGCCGATACCGATGATTAAAAACGGCACGAGCTGCTTGAATACTGCGGAAGAGGAAGACACGGCCGCTTAGTCTACCCGTGGAGCAGCTCGCGCAGAATTTCCAGCCGATCCACCGCCGACAAATCTCCCACGAACGCCTCGCCCGCCCGGCTCAGCGTGAACACCTCGTCGGCATCGGTGTCCTCCCAGCCCAGGGCCCGCATGAGGCTGAGCACGAGGCGTCGCGTCGTCGGGCAATCCTCAAAACACGCCATCGCCAGCACATGGACCCAAAAAGCATCGCTCGTTTTGCCTCTCGACGCCGGAACGAGCCCCGCCAACCGCGCCCGCTCCCCCGCCGGCAGCGTTCGCTCCCCATCCGCGAGCACCTGCAGAAGCGGCACGAAGTCGAAGGACTCGGCGCGCCTGATGACGTCGCGCACCTCGGGTCTCACCGTGCTTCCTATAAAGTCCAGGTCCACCTCGTTGCCGGCGAAGGACCCGTCGCCCGCGACGCAGACGGGGCCGTCGCTACCGCCGGGGTAGACGTCGGCAAGCAGCATGGTGAACTGCCACAGACCCCAGGTGAAGGTGGCGGTGTCGCCGGGGGACGTAAGCACGTCGACAAGCAGGCCCTGGCTTGGCGAGCCGACCGTCTCCGTGATGCCGAAGAGGGCGGCGACGAGCTCGCGGCACTGCTCGATCGTGGTGGACGAGTCGAGGCCGACCCAGCGGTAGACCTCCTCGTCAGAGGTAAGCGCAATACGCACCATGAGCGTGGCGCCGGGTGAAAGTTGAATCACCGGCGCCAGGTGCTCCGTGTACAGCGTGCTGCCCATGGCGCCCACAATAGAGGTTTTTCGCGCGCGCTATGGTGAGTCGCATGAGGAAGCACTACAAAGGCGACGACCCGGACGCAATCCACGAGGCAGCCCAGCGCGTCGACGCGCCCCTGTCGGATTTCATGGTGCGGCTGTTCGTCGAGGAGCTGCCGTTCGTGGATTCGGTGGGCCGCGGGCGCATCTACGAGCTGCTGCGCGAGCACAAAGAGGCAGGTAAACCCGTCATCACCTCGCAGGAGGAGCTGCCGGAGGAGATCAGGCAGATCATGGACCTCTAAAAAATCTGTCTAAGATCACACCTTTCAATACCGGAAGTTCCAAGCGTTGTGGGTAGGCTCGAACACGAAGAAGCTTTTCCACCTTTAGTTTGATCAGAAGCGGAGCTATGGAACTTCACACCGAACTGAAATCCCTCTACGGCTGGGGCCGCACCGCCCCATCGACGGCGCACGTCGTGTCCACCCCAGACGTAGACACCATCGCGAAGGCCGTGCAGGTCGCGGCCGAGAGCGGTCGCGGCGTCATCGCCCGCGGCATGGGCCGCTCCTACGGCGACCCGGCGCAGAACGGCGGCGGACTCGTCGTCGACATGCAGCCGCTCAACCAGATCCACTCCATCGACCCGGACACCGGCATCGTCGACGTCGACGCGGGCGTGACCCTCGACCAGCTGATGAAGGCCGCGCTGCCCTACGGCCTGTGGGTCCCCGTCCTGCCCGGCACCCGCCAAGTCACCATCGGCGGCGCGATCGGCCCGGACATCCACGGCAAGAACCACCACTCCGCCGGCTCCTTCGGCGACCACGTGCTCTCCATGGAGCTTTTGGTTGCCGACGGGCGCGTGCTCCACCTCGAGCCAGAAGGCGAAACCTCCGAGCTCTTCTGGGCCACCGTCGGCGGCATGGGCTTGACCGGCATCATCCTGCGCGCCCGCATCCAGATGACGTTCACGGAGACCGCCTACTTCATCTCCGATACCGTGCGCACCAGCACGCTCGACGAGACGATTGAGGAGCACTCCCACGGGCAGGAGGAGGGCTACACCTACTCCTCGGCGTGGTTCGACGCGATCTCCGCGCCGCCGAAGACTGGCCGCTCCACGATCTCCCGCGGCTCGCTGGCCACCCTGGACCAGCTCAAGGAGTACGCGCCGAAGCTGGCGAAGGACCCGCTGAAGTTCAAGGCCCCGCAGCTGATGACGGTGCCGGACATCTTCCCGTCCTGGACCATGAACAAGCTGACGCTGTCCGCGATCGGCGAGGCGTACTACATGATGGGCTCCCCATCGAAGAACGACATCCTGAACCTCACGCAGTTCTACCAGCCGCTCGACCTGATCGGCGAGTGGAACCGCGGCTACGGTTCCGCCGGCTTCCTGCAGTACCAGTTCGTGGTGCCCACGAACGCGGTCGAGCCGTTCAAGGACATCATCTACCAGATCCAATCCTCGGGCCACTACACGGCGCTGAATGTGTTCAAGCTGTTCGGCGAGGGCAACCGCGCGCCGCTGTCCTACCCGATGAAGGGCTGGAACGTGTGCGTGGACTTCCCGATCCGCGACGGGCTCAACACCTTCCTGGACCGCCTGGACGACCAGGTCATGGAGTTCGGCGGCCGCCTCTACCTGGCCAAGGAGTCCCGCACCAGCGCCGAGAAGTTCCACAAGATGTACCCGGAGCTTCCCGGCTGGCTGAAGACCCGCAACGAGATCGACCCGACCGGCGTTTTCGCCTCCGACATGTCCCGCCGCCTCGAGCTGCACTAGAAAGGAACCCCAATGCTGAATGCAGTTGGCCAAGCCCAGAACATCTTGCTGCTCGGCGGCACCTCGGAGATCGGCCTCGCCATCGTCTCCGAACTCGCCTCCCGCGGCGGCAACCCCACCGTCACCCTCGCCGCGCGCCAGGGCTCGCCGCGTATCGACGCCGCGGTGCAGGAAGTCTCCGCCGCCGGTGCCTCCAAGGTGCGTCTTATCGACTTTGACGCCACCGACTTCGACTCCCACCCCGGCGTGATCGACGCCGCCTTCGAGGACGGCGACGTCGACGTCGCGATCGTAGCCTTCGGCACGCTTGGCGACCAGGAGCAGCTCTGGCAGGACCAGGCCGCCGCCGTCGCCTCCGCCCAGACCAACTACACGGCCCCGATCTCGGTTGGCGTACTTTTGGGCCAAAAGTTTAAAGCCCAAGGTCACGGCACCATTATCGCGATGAGCTCGGTGGCCGGCCAGAAGGTCCGCCGCTCCAACTTCGTCTACGGTGCCTCCAAGGCCGGCATGGACGGCTTCTATCTCCAGCTCGGCGAGGCGCTCCGGGATTATGGCGTCAACGTCACCGTGGTCCGCCCGGGCCAGGTGCGCACCAAGATGACCGAGGGCCTCGACGAGGCACCGCTGACCGTGGACAAGGAAGAGGTCGCGCAGGCTGCGGTGGACGCCGCGCTGGGCGGCAAGTCCAACGTGTTCGTCCACAAGCTCTTCGGCCCGATCTCGCTGGTACTCAAGGCGATCCCGGCGCCGATCATGCGGAAGCTGAGCTTCTAGTCGTTTGACCGGCCGGTTTCCACGAGTACTTTCTCGCGGAGCCGGCCGGAAGCAACAACAGCGGCCAGACAGCCGACCAGGGCGAGTGCGATGAGTGCGCCGAAGAACAGTACGGTTGCGATCCCGTCGGGCGTTGCCCCGACCATGGCCAGGCCGACGAGCGCGCCTTGTCCAAATCCCAGCAGCGCTGCGACCACCATCGGCACCCCAATTTCGCGCACCGCAACTTTTGTGTGAAAAGTTGGTGCCGCACCGATGAAGTGGAGCGACTTGGTCAGCTGCTTCTGCTCCACCACCGCAAGCGTCTGCGTCAGCAGGGTGAACAGCACCAGCAGGATCGCGCCGAAGAGCACCGTGATGGCGATGCCCTTGGGCAGATCTTGCACGATGAGCGCCTCCTCGGGAGCCACCTCACTTTCCGCGATGCTCTGGAATGCCCCGGCCACCCCGGCGGTGAACGCGACGAAGAACAGCGCGCTGCACCT
Source organism: Corynebacterium sp. HMSC071B10 (assembly GCF_001814825.1). NCBI lineage: Bacteria > Bacillati > Actinomycetota > Actinomycetes > Mycobacteriales > Corynebacteriaceae > Corynebacterium > Corynebacterium sp. HMSC071B10. The sequence continues at coordinate 73,041 of NZ_KV817997.1, forward strand.
GCGCCACGTGTTCTTCGCGCCGCGGCTCACCCGGCGCGTCGCTACGTAGTTGTACGCGCCCGGGATTCGGTAGCTGAAGCGCGCCACAACCTGGATCACCCCGACGGCGATCAGCGTATTCACCACCAAGAACCCGGTGAAGGCGACGAGCGCAACCAGGACGTCCGCGATATCGGCCTCCGGCGCGATCGGGTGCCTAGCAAGCCAGATGTACAGACCGATTGCTGCGGCGACGGCGCACACAGTCGTGATTGCTTTCTGCCCGGGGTGCGGCACTCGCTTGGTCACGCCGAGCGGTGTGACCGCCACCTGCTGCAGCGCGCGCCACACGGAGCCCGCAGCGAGCAGCGCGACGGCCGCCCACGCGATCGGCACGACCCACCAGGTGAACATTTCCCAGGTGCCGATCTTCGTCCCTTGAAAGGAAAGGGCTGACCAGGCGGGCACGCTCGCTACGTACGCCGCCGTGCCGATGCTCAACCCGACGAAGGCCCTGCGTAGCGCCTGCAGGATCATCATGCCGCGCACCTCGCCTGCGGTCGCGCCGATGAGCCTTAGCACCGCGAGCTGTTGCTCGCGCCCGCTCAGGTCCGCCCGCGCCGCCTGTGTGAGCAGGGTGAGCAGGGTGGGGATGAGCAGCGCGCACGCGAAGAGTGCGAGCCCGATGTAGAGCAGCGGGATGTCGATGTCGCCGCCGAGGTTCGGGTAGTGCCTGTCGCGCTCCACGAACATCCAGGTGCCGCCGGCGAGTGTGCACAGCATCCACGTCGCCACCGCTAGCGCGGCCACGGAGAGCTTTCGCACCCAGCGCTCGCCGGACCCTCTTTGAGAAGAGGCCTCTTTGGAGCGCACCCTCGTTGCCGTCATCAGTGTGGTCGCGCTCATGCTGCCACCTCCGAGTGGATCAGGCCGTCGCGGATCTCGATGCGCCGGTTGCACCAGGCCGCGATCTTCGGGTCGTGCGTGACCAAGACCAGGGTGACGCCGAACTTTTGCGCCACCGCGACGATCTCCTGCATCACCTCGTGCCCTGTCGCCTGGTCAAGCGCCGCGGTCGGCTCGTCGGCGAAGACTACTTTCGGCGGTCCTGCCAAGGCTCGTGCAATCGCGACCCTCTGCACCTGCCCGCCCGAAAGTTGGCCTGGGAAGCGCCCCACAAAGTTCCCCAAACCGAGCCTCGTGAGCATCTCGTTCGCCTGCTCGTGCGCGTCCTTCCTCGGGGTGCCGCGCATGATCTGGGGCAGCGCGACGTTTTCGGTGGCTGTGAGCTCGGGCAAAAGCTGTCCGTCCTGAAAGATGAAGCCGAAGTGGTTGAGGCGGAGTGAGGAACGCGCGGCGTCGTCAAGCGCTGCGATGTTTTGCCCCTCGAAAAGTACCTGCCCAGAATCTGGGGTGAGCACGCCGGACATGCAGTGCAGAAGCGTCGACTTGCCGGAACCCGACGGCCCCATCACGGCGAGCGATTCGCCGGCGGGCACGCTCAGGCTCACGCCTTCGAGCACGCGTTGTTGGGTGAATGATTTCGTGATGTCTTGCAGTTCAAGCATGCTTCCATTCAACTTTTGGCCGAAAAGTTTCACCATGGTGCTCGCGCCCGAAAACGGGTAGTGCTAGCACTACCTCGCTAGTCTATGCATCTATGAGGTGGAGAAAACGAGCCAACCACGAGGAGAGTGCAGCGAAACGCGTGCACCAGCTCACGGCGTCGCGTCGCAAGATCGCCGAGGCCTACGAGGTGGAGCGGCTGCGCATCGAGCGCGACCTGCACGACGGCGCGCAGCAGCACTTCGTCGCCGCCGCAATGAAGGTGGGCGAGGCAAAGCTTGATGCTCAGGGCGACACACTCGCGCTTCTCGACGCCGCCGCCACCGACCTCAAGCGTGGCCTCGAAACCCTGCGCCGCACCGTCCACGGCATCCACCCTTCCGAGCTGACCGACCGGGGACTCGTCGCCGCGGTGGAAACGGCTGCCGCCCAATACGGCCCGCACGTGCGGGTCCGCGCACCGCACCTGCTGCCTGCGATCGACGCGTCCGTGCTCGCCGCCGCCTACTTCTTCACCACCGAGGCGCTCACCAACGCGGCGAAGTATGCGGAAGGCTGCCCCGTACACGTCCTGATTACCTGCGACGACACGCTCAACGTCGTGGTCACGGACCAGGGCGACGGGGGCGCGGAGTTTACCCCCGGCCGCGGCCTCGACGGGATGCGCGAGCGCGTCGCCGCGTTCGGCGGCACCCTCGAGCTGAACTCGCCGGCCGGCGGCCCGACCACGGTTGCCGCGCGCATCCCGCTGCTGCTCTTCCGCGGCGAAAGCGGGGTGGGCGCATGAAGATCGTGGTTGCAGACGATTCCGCCCTGCTGCGCGAAGGCGTCGCCGGCCTGCTCACCCGGCGCGGCCACGACATCGTCGGTGAGGCTTCAAGCGCCGATGAGCTCATCTCGCTTATCGACGCCGCACCGCTGCCCGACCTCCTCATCACCGATGTCCGCATGCCCCCGCACATGCGCGACGACGGACTTACGGCCGCTTTAGAGCTCCGCACCCGCCACCCGGGCTTAAACGTGCTGGTCCTGTCGCAATACGTGGCAGCGCCCTATGCTCGCGAACTTTTCGGCCAAAACTTTGGCGGGGGCACCGGCTACCTGCTCAAGGACCGGGTCGCCGAGGTCGCCGACTTCATCGCCACCTGCGAGAACGTCGCCGGCGGCGGGGTGGTAATCGACCCGGAGGTGGCCAGCTCACTCATGCACACGAGCGCCCCGTGGCTGCGGGAACTTTCCCCGCGGGAGCTCGAGGTTCTCGAACTGATGGCGGAAGGCTTATCCAACGCCGACATTTCGGCCAAACTTTTCCTCTCGTCGGCGGCGGTGGCCAAGCACGTCTCTAGCATTTTCTCCAAGCTGGGGCTCACCCCGGACGAGGACAACCGGAGAGTCCGCGCGATCCTGATGTTCCTTTCCGAGCGAGGTGTGGACTAGTTACGCACTGAGTTATGCGAAACTAGAGGGCATGACCACGACAGCAACCGTTGAGGAGACCCAGGAGGGTCTGCGCACAACCGGCTACGCCCCGGATCCGCTTTCCGCGCAGCAGACCCTCATTCGCACGCTGCTTGCTGGCGGGCTCGGTGCGCTTATCACCACGCTCGTCTGGTTCGTGCTGCACTCGGTCTCCCTGCCCGCTTACAACACCTCCATGGCGATCCGGGCGCTGTCCTCTGCCGGCTCGCTGATCGTGCTCATCGTGAGCCTGATCTGCGTGGTCCTCTGGCTGCGGGGCACCCGAAAATGGGTCAACGGCATCATCATGCACCTCACGGCCCCGGCCCGGGTGGTCACCGCGCTGGGGATCCCGCTGTCAGCGACCCGCCTGTGGCTCGACGGTATCCAGGTGGACCAGGGCTTCCGCACCCAGTTCCTGTCGCGGATGACGGAAACTGCCGCCAACGCGGACATGAACTACGTGGACCTGCCGTCCTTCTACCCCATTGGCTGGTTCTGGCTGGGCGGGCGCGTGGCGGATGTGCTCGGCGTACCGGGCTGGGAGGTCTTCCAACCCTGGGCGCTGATTACGCTGGCGGCGGGCGCGGCGATGCTGGTGCCGGTGTGGCAGAAGATTGTGGGCTCGCTGCCGATCGCCTGCGCGATCGCCACCTTCACCACCGCGGTCGTGCTGACCGAGACGCCGGATGAGCCCTACGCGGCGATCGTCGCCATGTTCTTCCCTGCGGCCACCGTGATCACGTACCGCGCGATGCTCGGCTCGCGCAACGCGATCATCTTCATGGCGCTCTACCTGGGCATCTCCGCCAGCTTCTACACGCTGTTTACCGCGATCGCGGCGCTGTTTGTGGTGACGATGGCGTTCCTGGTTGCTCTCCTGGTCACCAGCGATGCGCTCCCCATCGTCCGCCTGCTGATCATCGGCGTGTCTTCTTTGGCCATTGCCGCGCTGACCTGGTGGCGCTATATTTTCGCGGTGCTTTCCGGCAACTACGAGGTCCAGTCCACAGCGAACCACTTCCTGCCGGAGGAGGGCACCATCTACCCGCTGCCCTTCTTCTCGTTTTCCATCATCGGCCTGCTGTCGCTGCTTGGCCTGATCTTTATCGTGGTGCGCGCCGGAGAGCGTGAGGTGGCGTCGCTAGGCGTGGGCGCGATCGTCTGCTACGTGTGGTGCCTCGCCTCGATGGCGGCGACGCTGCTCGGCACCTCGCTGCTGGGCTTCCGTGTCGAGGTGCTGATCATCTTGCTGTTTATCACCGCCGGCATCCTCGCGGTGTCCGACATCATCCTGGTGGGCATCGATTACTTCTTCCCTTCCCGCTTCAACCTGGCGGCGAACCAGACGATCATCGCGATCATCGCGATTGTGGTGACGTCCGCTTGCCTGCATTACGTGCAGCAGATCCCGTCGGAAAACGAGTCCCACATCGACCAGGCCTACGCCGACACGGACGGCTACGGCGAGCGCGCCGACCGCTTCCCGCCCGACGCCGCCCAGTACTACGGCGAGATCACCGAGCTGCTCACATCCCACGGCTACGAGCCGAACGAGGCGGTGATCTACACCGACGAGATCAACTACATGGCGTATAACCCCTACTTCGGCTTCAACGCCTTTACCAGCCACTACGCCAACCCGCTTGGCGAGTTCGAGCTACGCAACGAAGAACTCATCGCCTGGTCGCAGCTGTCCTGGGACGACCCGGAGGCGCTCACGGAAGCCATCGACGAGTCCAAGTGGGCCCCGCCCGTCGCCTTCATCTTCCGCGGCGACGTCGAGGAGCCCGACGACGGGTTCAAGACGCACGTGGCGCACGACATTTTCCCCAACGAGCCGAACGTGCGCTACGAGGGCCTGTTCTTCAACGCGGAAGCCTTCGATAACGACGAGTGGGACGTGGAACAGATCGGCCCGTTTGCGGTAGTGGTGCGTACATAACGGGCCAGTCACAGTAAGGTGACTTCACGTGGCAACTGTTACTGATGTGCAATCCAAGGCTCCACAGTCGCTGATTAACACGGCGATTGTGTCGGGCATCCTCGCCTTCGCGCTGCTCGTCCTCACCCCTTTCCTGCCGGTCAACCAGGTCCAGTCCAAGGTGTCCTGGCCGCAGAATGACACGGTGGCGTCGGTAAACGCGCCGCTGATCTCGCTGGCCCCGCAGGACGTGTCGCTGACGATCCCGATCAGCGCCGTCGATGAGCTGCGCGACGGCCAGTCGACCATCCTGTCGACGCTGCCGGAATCCTCCGAGGACGCGACCTACCGCGGCCTCTTTGTCACCTCCCCCGACGGCGGCCTGGTGGTCTCCGCGCTGGATGACGTGGTCTTCGAGCTCAGCGCCGAGGAGGTCCGCGCCCTGCCGCGCGAGGCCGTGCTTGAGGTCCGCCAGACCGACGAGGGCATGACCGTCGCCATCCCGGGCACCACCTTCGTGGAGGAGTCCGAGGATGACTACCGCCCGCAGTTCACCGGCCTATACACCGAGCTCAAGCCCGAGGCCTCGGGCATGCTTATCGACGCCGGCCTCAACGCCTCCGTCGACATCAACTCCCGATTCACGTCATCGCCCACCCTGGTCAAGCTGCTTGCGATGTGCGGCGGGCTCATCGCCGCGCTGATCGGCCTGTGGTCGCTGCGCCGCCTGGACCGCTACGACGGGCGCAACCTGCCCGCCTTTGGTTCCCGCTGGCGCACCTTCACCGCGCTCGACGGCGTCGTTATCGCCATCCTCGGCTTCTGGCACGTCTTCGGCGCGAACACCTCCGACGACGGCTTCCTGCTCACCATGGCGCGCGTGGCCACCGAGTCGGACTACATGGCGAACTACTACCGCTGGTACGGCGTGCCGGAGGCCCCCTTCGGCTCTCCGTTCTACGACATCCTCTCACTGCTCTCGTACGTGACCACCGCGTCGATGTGGATGCGCCTGCCAACGCTTGTCGCCGCCCTGCTGACCTGGTGGATCCTCTCGCGCGAGATCCTGCCGCGTCTGGGCACCGCGGTGGCGGATCGCCGCATGGCGCACTGGACGGCCGCCTTCGTCTTCCTGGCCTTCTGGCTGCCCTACAACAACGGCACGCGCCCGGAGCCGATCATCGCGCTCGGCATCATCGCCACGTGGGCACTGTTTGAGCGCACCATCGCCACTGATCGCCTCGCGCCCGCCGCGTGGGGCACGGTCACCGCGGCGATCACGCTCGCGTGCGGCCCGACCGGCCTCGCCGCGGTCGGCGTGTTCCTCGTGTGTCTGCCGCAGGTCTTCCGCATCATGAACGCGCGTCGCCACATCGCGCCCGGCCTGGCGTACGTCGCCGTCTTCCTGGGCGCGGGGCTGGCCGTGTTCGTGCCGGTGTTCAAGGACCAGACGCTGGCGACCGTGCTGGAGGCGACCGCGGTGCGCTCCGAGGTCGGCCCGGCGCTCGAGTGGTACTCGGAGTGGGTGCGCTACGGCACCCTGTTCCAGCAGTCTGTCGACGGCTCGATGACGCGCCGCTTCCCCATGTTCGTCTTCCTCTTCTGCCTCATCCTCATCGGGTGGGCGGTCACCCGCTTCGGCAAGGTGCCGGGCGTGACCAAGGACGTCACCGGCCGCATGCTCTACATCGTGGGCCTGGCCACCTTCTTCCTCATGTTCACGCCCACGAAGTGGACGCACCACTTCGGCATCTACGCCGGTCTGGGCGGCGCGGTCGCGGCTCTGGGTGCGGTAGTGCTCTCGCACATCGCGCTACAGTCCAAGCGCAACCGCACCCTCGCCATTGCGGCGGTGTGCTTCCTCATGGCCATGACCCTGGCCGGGTGGAACGCCTGGTGGTACGTCTCCTCCTTCGGTGTGCCGTGGTGGGACAAGACCGTCCAGCTCAAGGGCGTGGAGGCGAACACGATCATGCTCGCCATCTCCCTGCTCATCGCGCTGGTGGGTGTGTTCCAGTCCTTCCGCAAGGACCAGACCGAGTACAAGGTGGGCGGCAAGTGGGTCGGCGTCATGTCGGCGCCGATCGCGGTGATGGCGATCGCCATGGTCGCGTTTTCCTGCCTCACCTTCGTCAAGGCGTTTGCTTCCCAGGCACCGGCGTATTCGGTGGGCATGGGCAACGTGCGGAGCTTTGCCGGCGACCACTGCGCCCTGGCCAACGAGGTCCTGCTGGAGGAGGACACGAACGATTCCTTCCTCACGCCTATCGACGGCGTCCCGCTCGGCCGCTCCCTCGACGCAGGCAGCGAGTCCCGCGGGTTCACCCCGGACGGCGTGCCTGCCTTCATCGTGAGCGAGAATGCGAACGCTTCGGATTTGGCGGACACGGAGGCGTCGACAAGCGATGGCTCCACTGACACTGACGACGCGCCGACGCAGGCCGACTTGAGCGAAGAGAAGCAGTCGACGACGACCACGAACACGCAGGGCAACCGCCCCGAGTCCATGCGCGGTGTGAACGGCTCGACCGTGCGGCTGCCGTTCAACCTCGACTACACGCGCGTGCCGGTGCTCGGCACCTTTGAGGACGAGCCTTCCGCCGGAGCCAAGCTCACCACCACCTGGTACGAGCTGCCGGAAGCCAACGACAACGCGCCGCTGCTCGTCGCCTCGGTCGCCGGGCGCATCGCCCACCACGACATCAACGGCGTGGAGCAGGAGGGCACCGAGCTGAAGCTGGAGTACGGCAAGCGGACCGACAGCGGTGTGGAAAAGCTTGGCGAGGCAGAGATGCTCGACCAGGGCCCGACCCCGCTGTGGCGCAACCTGCGCTACCCGCTCGCAGACCTGCCGGAAGACGCCAACGTGGTCCGCCTGGCCGCCGAGGACACCTCGCTGGCAGAGAAGGACTGGCTGGCGGTCACTCCGCTGCGCAACCCGCAGCTGGCACCGCTGGGCGAGCGCTTCGACGCCGAGACCCCCGGCCTGCTCGACTGGTCCGTCGCCTTCCAGTACCCCTGCCAGCGCACGTTTAGCCACTACGCGGGCGTGACCGAGATCCCCGAGTACCGCATCATGCCGGACGCCCCCGGCAAGCAGCAGCTCTCGGACTTCATGGACTTCCTGGGCGGCGGCGCGCTGTCGACCGCGGAGGCCGTGAACTACTCTTACGAGATCCCGGGCTACCTCAAGACCGACTGGCAGCGTGACTGGGGCTCGATCGCGAAGTACGAGCGCCGTACGAACTCTGTTGGCGATATCCCAGAAAACGCGCAGATAGATTACGATGAGGTAGTCCGATCGGGCTGGTGGACTCCGGGCCCGATGAAGATCCGCGATCCGGAAGAGTAAAAACACCCATGCGCCGTTCCCGTCTGGTAGCGGCGGTCGCCGCTGCGCTTTTCGCCTTCACCTCGGCACCTGCAGCGACCGCCGCCCCGATTCAACCTTCCGAAAATGCGGACCAGCTGGTTGAGCAGCAGGGGTGCACCAAGAAGTACCTCATCGCTGTGCCGGGCGGGGCGAACACCGCCCCCGGTATCCCGAACGCGATGCCGCACGGCGGCAACGTCTTCCTCACCGGCATCCTCACCCAGCTGGGAACGGGCGGGGAGGTCCAGCCGCTGTGGGTGTCCTACCACGCCACCCCGTTCGCAGCGAACAACTACTATGCCTCGTCTGCCGACGGCTACAACGAGACGGTGCGCACCGTGCGCCGCCTGTCGAATGCCTGCCCCGGTGCCACCTTCAGCTTCACGGGCTACTCGCTCGGCGCGGACATCGCTGCGCGCCTGCTGCGCGATATTGCCCACGGCCACGGGCCGATTGACCCGGATCACGTGGACTCCGCAGCGCTCTTTGCCAACCCCTACCAGGGCGGCAACGGGGCAGAGCTCTCCCGCGTGACCTCGCCTGCATCCCGTGGCGCACTCGGCGAGCTCAAGGGCGGCTACGGCGAGCTCGGCCCGCGGGTACTTGAGATCTGCAACTCCGCCGACATCGTCTGCTCCACCCAGGAAAGCTACCGCCCGCTGGTTGCGCCCGCGCTGAAGACGAACCTGCGCGCCGGCCAGCTGCCAGCACAGCAATTCAACGAACTGTTCCGCTCTCTTGGGCTCGGTTCCCTGGGCGTGTTCCGCGGGATGGGGGCGCACGGTCACTACACGCTGTGGGACCAGCGCGAGGCCTCGGATTGGATTATCTCGCACGCCTAAACCCGTTAGAGTGGGGGCATGCATGACTTATTTGAGCTAGTCAACGGCGACTGGGTGCGCGAGCACGAGATTCCCGCCGACCGCGGTATCGACGGGGCGTTCTACGCCCTGCGCGACAAGTCGGAGGAGGACGTCCGCGCCCTGCTGCAGCAAGGCGACAGTCTCGGCGCCACCCTGTACGCCTCCTTCATGGACACCGACACCGTCAACGGTGCCGGTGTATCTCCGCTGGATGCGGACCTGACCAAACTTTCGGTGAAAAGTGTGGAGGACTTCGCCCGCGCGCTCGGGGATCTGGAACGGGTCGGCATCGGTGCGCCGCTCACCTACTGGGTGGAGAAGGACTCGCAATCCGAGGACGCCGTCGCCTACCTGGTGCAATCGGGTCTGGGCCTGCCGGACGAGGCCTACTACCGCGCCGAGGAGCACGCGGAAACACTCGCCGCGTACAAGGAACACGTCGCGCGCATGCTTGGTTTCCTGCCGCCGATGTACCTGCTGGGGCTGGATCCAAAGACGGCCGCCGAGCGCATCGTCAACTTAGAGTCCAGCCTCGCCGGCAGCCACTGGGACGTGGTCCGCTCCCGCGACGCGATGGCCACCTACAACCCGACCACGCTGGATGCGCTCCCCTCAAACGTCCAGGCGCTGCTGCGCGCCTCCGGGCTTATCGACGGCAAAGTCATCGCCATGATGCCCTCCTACATCGAAGACTTGGACGCCATGCTGCGCCCCGAAACCCTGGCAGATTGGCAGCTGTGGGCCGCGTGGAACATCCTGCGCGCCCGCGCCGGCGTGCTCACCGAGGAGATTGGGCAGGCGAATTTCGAGTTCTACGGCACGAAGCTCTCCGGGGCGACCGAGCAGCGCGACCGGTGGAAGCGCGCCGTGGGCCTCGCGGAGTCTTTGGTGGGCGAGGAGATTGGGCAGGTGTACGTCGAGAAGCACTTCCCGCCCTCGAGCAAGCAGCACATGCTCGAGCTGGTGGACTACCTGCTCGCCGCCTACCGCGAGCGCATCAGCGCGCTGGACTGGATGACCGAGGGCACGCGCGAGCGCGCGCTGGAGAAGCTCGGCCAGTTCCAGGCCAAGATCGGCTACCCGGACCGCTGGCGCAGCTTCGAGGGCTTGGAATTTGACCCGGAACAATTGGTCGACAATGTTCGCCGCGGCAGCGCCTTCGAGCACGACTACCAGCTGTCCAAGATCGGCAAGCCCGCCGACCGCTCCGAGTGGGTGACCACCCCGCAGACGGTCAACGCCTTCTACAACCCGGTGATCAACGACATCACGTTCCCCGCCGCGATCCTGCAGCCGCCGTTCTTCGACCCGGAAGCTGACGCGGCCGAGAACTTCGGCGCGATCGGCGCGGTCATCGGCCACGAGATCGGCCACGGCTTCGACGACCAGGGCTCGCGCTACGACGGCGCGGGCAACCTCAACTCTTGGTGGACCGATGAGGACCGCGCGAACTTCGAGGCACTGACCAAGCAGCTCGTCGACCAGTTCGACGGCCTGGTCCCGTCCGTGCTCGGCGAGGACTCCCGCGGTGTCAACGGCGAGTTCACCCTCGGCGAAAACATCGGCGACCTCGGCGGCCTCGGCATCGCCGTCGTGGCCTATGAGCGTTACCTCAAGGAGCGTTCGCTTGACGACGGCCCACTCGCCCCCTTCGGCGACCTCGACGGCGAGTACACCGGCTTCCAGCGCCTCTTCCTCGCCTGGGCGCGTGTCTGGCGCTCGAAGACCCGCCCGGAGATGGCTGCGCAGCTGCTGGCCATCGACCCGCACTCGCCGAACGAGTTCCGCTGCAACGTCATTGCAGCCAACGTCGCCGAGTTCTACGAGGCGTTTGATGTGGAGCCGGATTCCAAGATGTGGATCGCCCCGGAGAAGCGGGTGAGGATTTGGTAGACGAGTACCCGGAGAACATCCAGGGCGACCCGAACTTCAACGTGGGCGGCGTGGACCGCCAGCTTCCCGACGACCTCCAACTCGAGCAGCTACGCAGCTACATCGAGTCCACCTACGATCCGGAGTCTCCCCAGTACCTCGCCCTGCTACCGGACCGGATCACACACGCGGCGATGCTCATGCTCGGCTCCGCGGTCGACCACACGATGCCCGGGGTGGCCTACACGGACAACATTTCGCAGAAAAGTTGCGAGTTGGGTGAGATCTTCGGCGAGTCCACATCCTGGATCATCAGCCTGTGGGATGGACCAAAGGTGGCCAAGGAGCACTTCTTCCGCCCGGAGGCAGCCGCACTCGCGCAGCTTTCCGGGTGCGCGGTGTTGGACGTGGATGACGCTAAGGACGCAAGTTCCGCCGTAACTTTCGCCCGCGATAATGGCGCAAAGACAGTTGCCGTGTGGGCGTTTTCCTCTGGGTGCGAATACATTCCGGATGGTGCCGACAAAGTCGCCCTCACTTTTCCCACAAAAGTTGTGCCCCTGGATGTGCCCACCTTTACCCAGGTCGGAACTGCAGATTCCATCGGCGCGAAAATCGAGGGCGCGGAGACCTACCACTCGACGCACTACATTCAGACGCCGGCGGAGGCGCGTCGAAAAGTGCGCGACCTCGCCGACTTCTTCCGGAACTAGAGCTCGAGGACCGAGTCCGCTTCGCTGAACTCCTCCGGGGCGGGCTCGGGGGCCTCGACGAGGAAGGCGTGGGCGCCGGTCGGGTCCTGCATGGCGAGCATCGGGCCGAAGGGCGAGTCCCCCGGGCCGGCGAGGACCTTGCCGCCGAGCATCTCCACCTGCTGGCGCGCCTCGGAAATATTCGGGACTCCCAAAAAGCTCTGCCAGCCGGCCGGGTTCTCCTCCACGCGCATCCCGAGGAAAGGCGAACCCTCCACCATCGCGAGGTAGTAGCCCTCCGACTCCTTGATTTCCCAGTCGAAAAGGTCGCCGTAGAAGTCGATTGCTTCCATGTTCGGGGCGCTGTACTCGTACCAAACCGGCACCCCCGGCTCGCCGGCAGCGACGAACTGTTCCTCGCCGGCGGGCTCGATCAGGCCGAAGACGCCGCCAGCCGGATCCTGGCACACGTGCATCCGGCCCAGCGACACCTCGGAGGAGGCGACAACTTTTCCGCCAAACTTTTCCACATCGGCGTTACCCAGGAAGTATGTCACCCACGCGGCCTGCTCCCCGGGGACAATGCCGGCGACTGGGAGGCCTTCCTTCTTAGCCACCCGGTAGGTCTCGCCAGTGGTCTCCCAACCGAGGAGCTTGGAGTAGAAGTACGTGGACTTCTGTTGATCCGGCGTGAGTAGGTCCTGCCAGTAGGGCATTCCGGGCTCGGCACTGAAAGCGGGCATGAATAGGGTCTCCTCCAACCTGACGAAGTTAAACGCCCATCGTAGTTTAGGGCAGGTTGCGCCACTTTTCGGGGTCGAAGTCGTCGTTGGCGGTGCGTTCGTCGAAGTAGTCGTCGTCTTCGGCACCGGTGACGACGGTGGCGGAGGCACC